>NZ_LIYC01000059.1:0-18885 GCF_001418765.1 Gordonia sp. HS-NH1 | reverse complement strand
CCACTCTATGGGGCGCTACCGCAACACTCGCGCGCTCGGTGAAGTCTAAGACCGTCCCAATCATGTCCGTCGACAGTCGCCTGGTGCGGTAAGAAGTAGCCGTCCGGGGCTCAGTCCTCGATGGTCAACCGCAGCTGCGACATATTCGTCGCTACGGAAGCCGAGATCAAGCTCAGTCGCCTTCAAACGAGCATCCACCTCAAACTGGACACGCGACCACCGGGTGGGGCCGCGGCCGCCAGGCGTGGCAGACTACCCGGGTCCTCTAGTCCCCGAGATCCCCGTGAGGCGGCGATGGAGTTCTCAGCCTTCCCGGCTCCGGTCGAGGCCCCCGGCGCGTCGAGCGGCCCCGAGTCCGTGCAGCTCACACTGGCCGACGCGTGGGAAACGAACCGCTCGATCCAGAAGTCGGCGGTGGGTCGGCTCTTCGCGGCCACCAACTCGGCCCTCTACGTCACCTTGATGGAACGCCACCTCGACTACGGCACCAAACTGTCGGAGACCGAGCTGTCGGTGCGCCTCGACCGCGACCTCACCGACCTCGACCTCACCGATCAGGCCACCGGTCTCGAGCTGGTCAAACTCTGGGCCCGGCAGGGCTGGCTGCACCGCGTCACCGACACCACCGACCCGAACGCCCCCAACCTGTGCCATCTGACCAGCGAGGCGCGGTCGGTCCTGGACTTCATGCGCCGGCAGCGTCGTGAGGATTCGATCGCCACCGGCGGATCCATCACCGGGATCGCCGCCGAGCTCCGACGAGTCGCCGGCCAGGTCAGCAACGATCCCGACCAGATCCGCTCGGAGATCGAGGCGCAGATGTCCGACCTCGACGCCGAGCTCGCCGACCTCGACGCCGGCCGACGCCCGCCCGTCGACCTGCGCGTCGCCGAGGATGCCGCGCGCACCATCGGCTACCAGATGGAGCAGATCATCTCCGACATCGGCCAGTACGGCACGATGCTCGACCGCATCACCACCGCCCTGCTCGACGACCCGGGCGACTCCGACCTCGCCTACCGCGACCGTCAGCGGCAGCTCTTCGACGACTACGAGGCGCTTCTCGACTCGCCGCAGTCCGCGTCGTACCAGGCGTTCTCGCAGATGATCCAGGACCCAGAGCGTCGGGCCCGCCTCAAACACGACATCGAGACGATCGTCGACAACTTCCCAGCCATGGACGCGGGCCTGCGGTCGGTGATGGACAACTTCTTCGGCCTCGTCACCCAGCAGATGGCCGAAGTCGGACGCACGAGGCAGCGCTGCGCACGCCGTATCCGACGCTTTGTGGCGTCGGGAACCCTCGAGCAGAGCCGCGGCCTGGCCCGTCAGCTCAACGACGCCCTCGCCACGGCCAACGAATTGCTGAAGACGTCCCTGGCCGACCGTCGTATCGGCTACGAGCTGCCCCTCGCCGCGCCGACGGTGAACTCCATCGGCCGACTCGCCTTCGAGATCCGCGAACACATACCGCCCGCACCGGCGCTCCCGGCCGTCGTCGACGCCGACCTCACGTCGTTCGCGTCGCTGTCCGGCCAGGTCGACACCACCGAACTCACCGACACCGTGAACGCCGCGGTCGCCACCGGGCCGGTCGCCCTCGCCGACGTCATCGACGGACTCGAGGAGCCGTATCTCGCGCACGTCATCGTCCTGTGGTCGTGGGCCTCCAAACAGCAAGCGGCGGGGGAGAAGGTGCCGATGACCACCGTGCGATTCCGGTCCCTCATCGGAGACGACCACGCCATCGAAGTGCCCGACCTGACCTTCACCGAACCGATTCCGACTGCGGAGGTCGACGCCGAATGACATCTTTGCCCCCTGAGGCCGGCCCTCTGCCCCCTGAGGTGCGAGCGAAGCGAGCCACGAAGGGCGCTCTGCCCCCTGCGAGCGACGCCGATTCTCTGCCCCCTGAGGTGCGAGCGGAGCGAGCCACGAAGGGCACCCCCGACGAATTCGCCGGCTTCGACGACCTGCCCACCGTCGCGAACCGCGCGGCTACCCACACGCCGGACGCACCCCGCTTCGACGGCGACGTCAGCGAGCTGCCCGACCGCGCGTGCTGGGCGCTGCAGAACCTGTTGACCCGCCGCTACATCAGCGGTGACCGGCAGCCGCAGCTGTGGTCGTGGGTCTCCGAGTACCAGGACGTGTTGCGCGGCCGCCTCTCCGAACTCGACCTCCGGCTGCGCATCGTCGACGAACTGCAGGTCGCGTTCGTCGAGCAGGCGGGTTACGACTCCCGCTGGGGCCGAAAGATTCTCAAGCGCGAGACGATCCACACCTACGACGCCATCCTGGCGTTGCACCTGGCCAAGTACGTGCGCGCCGCTCGCGACGAGCCGGTCCTGATCACCCGCGAGGAGATCCACGAGCTGTTCGCCGGCGTCACCAACACCATCGACCGCGACCTCGCACTCTTCGACAAGCGCATCGAACGCGCGCTCGACAAGATGGAAGAGCTCGAGTTCCTGCGCAAGCAGCGCGACGACGCCGACACTTTCATCGTGAGCCCGGTGATCTCCGCGGTCATGACGGCGTCGGTGATCACCGACCTACAACGGCAATTCGAGCAGTTCATCGGATCCGGTGACACCGGCGAGATACCGCCGGAGGACCTTGCCTACGAGCCGACCGAGCGCGACGACGACGCGGCCGACCTCGACGGAGCATATGGCGAGAATGACGAAGGAGACGACTGGTGAGCGGGCAGGTCGACCAGTACCACCTGTCCCGGTTGCAGCTGATCAACTGGGGCGTGTTCGACGGGTATCACTCGATCCCGTTCAGTCCCAACGGTTCTCTGATCACCGGGTCGTCGGGTAGCGGCAAGTCGTCGTTGCTCGACGCGATCTCGCTGGCGTTCCTGCCCGACCATCGGCGCAACTTCAACGCCTCGGGTGATGCGACGGCGGCCGGCTCCTCCAGCGGCAAGCGCACGGTCGGCAAGTACGTGCGCGGCGCGTGGGGTGAGCGGCGCGACGGTACCAACGCGCACCGCGAGATCATGTACCTGCGCGGCACCGGCCCGGCGTGGGCGGCCATCGCAGTCACGTACACCTCCAGCTCCGGCGAGGCCATCACCGGTCTCGTCTTGAAATGGCTTGCCGCGGGCAAGATGACCGACGCGCACAGCTCGTACTTCATCTACGACGGCGACGCCGACATCGTCGAGGCCTGCAACGACTGGGCTGCCAATAACTACAACTCGGCCAAGTTCCGCGACCGCGGCTGGCGTGGCGGACCCGGTGAGGGCAAGTACCTCTCGACGCTGTACTCGCTCATCGGGATCCGCGGCTCCGACGCCGCGCAGCAGCTTCTCGGAAAGGCCAAGTCGCTCAAGAGCGTCGGCGGTCTCGCGCAGTTCGTGCGGGAGTTCATGCTGGACGCCCCGACCAGCATCGTCGGCATCGCTGACGCCCTTGACCAGATCGACCCGCTCGTCGAAGCGCGCGAACTGCTCGACGTCGCGCGCCGCAAGCGCACCATTCTCGGCAATATCGAGGAGGTGCACGAGCGGTACGCGGGGGAGGCGGCCACGTTCTCCGTCCTCGACACCATCGACAACACCACCATCCGCAGCTACGTCAACAACCTGCGGATCCGCAACGCGGAGCCCGAGGTCGCCGACCTCGACGACCAGATCACCCGCCTCGACGGCGATCTCGCCGCGCTGACCACCCAGCACGACCAGCTCCGCCAGGACCACAGCCTGTTGCTGTCGCGGATCGCCACCTCCACCGGCGATCTCGCCCCGCTCCGCGAACAGCTCGGCGGCGCACAGAAACTCAGTACCGAGGTCACCGCCCGACGCAACGCGTACGAGGACAAGGTCTCCGCGCTCGGCTTCACTCCGCCCACCCGGGCCGAGGGATTCTGGTTGCTCCGCGAGGAACTCACCGAGGAAGCCGCCAAGATCGACGGCCAGCTCGACGCCGGTCGCGCGCACTACGCGGAGGCGCTGGCCAGCGAGGTCGCCGCCCGTACCCGCCGCGACGCCGCGATGGAGGAACTCGGCCGCGTCGAGAACGCCGGCTCCGCACTCCCGCGCACCGAACACGAGATGCGCCGCGCCATCGCCCACGGACTGCAGATCGACGAGTCCGAGCTGAAGTACGTCGCCGAACTCGTCGAACTCGATCCCGACGAAGAGCGTTGGCGTCTGGCCGTGGAGAAGGTGCTGCGGAACGTCGGTCTTCGTCTGCTGGTGCCGGACAAGCACTTCCGCGCCGCCCTGCGCTTCGTGAACTCGCACGACATGCGCGGCCGGATCCAGCTGCACCAGGCCGATTCCCGACCGATGCCCGTTCTGGAGCCGGGGACCCTGGCCTCGAAGCTGCGTCCCGTCGACGCCTCGCACCCGTGCGCCGCCGAGGCGATGACTGTCCTGTCGAAGCTGGGCAGCCACATGTGTGTCGACAGTCCCGGCGAGTTCTCCCAGTACGCGAAGGCCGTCACTGACCAGGGTCTGCGTAAGGATTCGGCGAAGCTCGCGGTGAAGGACGACCGCCAGCAGTTGCGCCGGTCGCAGTACATCTTCGTCGGCGACGTCGCGTCGAAGATCGCCGCGCTTCGCGACGAACTCGACTACGAGGAGCGGGCGTTCGAGGACGCCCGCCAGGACTGCGCCGAGCTCGATCGTGAGCGAAGCGCCAAGGAACGACGCCGCGATGCGTATCGCCGTGTGTGCGAGCAGTTCACGCAGTGGAACGAGATCGATGTCGACTCTGTCGATGACCGGGTCGATCAGCTCACCGACCAGTACGACCTGCTCATCGAAGAGAACCCCGACGTCGAAGCCCTCCAGCGCAAGGCCGAAGACCTGTGGGAGCAGGTGCGCAACGCGATTTCGCAGGCTGCGTTGGTCAAGGACAAGATCGCCCGCCAGGACTCGCGGCGCACCCAGCTCCTCGACCTCATCGACCGATTGAAGCCCGAAGACGTTCCCGCCCAGGCGGAGAAGACCCTCGACGGTTTCCGGGAGGATCTTTCCGCGACGCTCGACGTGCTCAATCCGGAGCCGTACCGCCAGGAAATCGTCAAGGCAGCCAGCCGTGAGCGCGACCGCATGCGGTCCGACGCCCGACGCTCCCGCGATGAGCTGGCCCGCATCCTCGACACCTACGACGAGGAGTTCCCCGACGCCATCCCGAACGACAGCGACGACTTTGACGAACGTCTCCATGACTACGTCGCCGTCTGCCGCCGCATCGACGAGCGTGAACTGCCCGCCGCCTACGAGCGGATGCGCCGTCTCATCACCGAGCAGGCGCCGGGCGCGATCCTCGGTCTGCACATGGCCGCCGACGCCGAGGAACGACGCATCGTCGAGCAGATCGAGCGCGTCAACACCGGCCTCGGCGCGGTTGCCTTTAACCGCGGTACACGCCTGCGGCTGCGACCGGGACGCAAGAAGCTCGCCGCGGTCGAGGAGCTGACCGAGAAGGCCCGCCAGATCTCCAACCGTGCCACTGCGGTCAGCTTCGGCGATGAGCAGGCGATCCTCGAGCAGTACTCCGACATCCTGCTGCTGCGCGAACGCCTCGCCGGCAACACCCCGGAGGACCGCCAGTGGACACGTGACGCGCTCGATGTGCGCAACCGCTTCGACTTCTACTGCGAGGAGCACGACGCCGAGTCGGGGGAGACCATCCGCACCTACTCGAACGCCGGCGACAACTCCGGCGGCGAGCAGGAAAAGCTGATGGCGTTCTGCCTCGCGGGTGCGTTGAGCTTCAACCTGGCCAGCCCCCACGGCAACGACAACCGACCCATCTTCGCGCAGCTGATGCTCGACGAGGCGTTCTCCAAGTCCGACCCGCAGTTCGCGCAGCAGGCGTTGAGTGCGTTCCGCAAGTTCGGGTTCCAGCTGATCATCGTGGCCACGGTGCAGAACACCAGCACGATCCAGCCGTACGTGGACAACGTGGTGATGGTGTCGAAGACGGAGGCCGGGCCGGAGTTGCGGCCGGTGGCTACCGCTACATCAACGGGGATTAAGGCGTTCTCGGAGCTGAGGCGGTCGGCGAGTCAGTTGTCGGTGTGAGGGCATACGTGATGGGCTTAGACACTCGCTGCGCGATGCTTCAGCCGGGCCTTCGGTCTCGGAGTACCGGATCGTGACGGTGTCGACGCTGCGCAAGCCGAGGCTCCAGCGCGTACCGGCAGGTGCCGGTGTGCTGAATCAAAGCGTTCCGCGGGACACTCGCGATCGAGGATCGATCGCGTCGCAACTGCGTGCGGCAACTCCGCGATCCCACCTCCGATCGAGATCGTGGAACTCCGCCGTACAGCCGACGCCGAGCAACGACGCACGACACTCTGAGGGTTGATGTGACGGACCCGTGCCACGCAGGACGATTCCTCGTCCCCAGCTACCCTCAGGGTCGCAACCTGCTACCACTACAGCAGGAGTTTCTTGGTCAATGGACGTTAGAGGAGTGCTGTGAGCAGCCTAGGTAGCTTCATCTGGTCAATCGCCGACCAACTTCGAGGCCCCTACCGCCCCAATCAGTACGGCACCGTAATCCTCCCACTTACGATCCTGCGCCGCCTCGACTGCATCCTCGAGCCCGACCGAGACACGGTCCGCGAGCTCGCAGCGAAGTACGACAACCCCAACCGGCTCAAGGTCGAGGTCAAGAAAGCCACCGGACGACCGTTCTACAACACCTCCAACTACTCTTTCGCGAACCTGCTGGCCGACGCTGACGGCCTCGCGGACAACCTGGCCGACTACATCGACCGCTTCTCCCCCGACGTCGACGTCTTCGAGTACTTCGACTTCAAGAAGGAAATCCTCACCCTCGACAAGGCGGAACTCCTACGCGAGGTCGTCACCTCGTTCAAAGGCATCGACCTGCATCCCGACGTCGTGTCCAACGCCGACATGGGCGACGCGTTCGAGTACATCATCCGCAAGTTCAACGAGGCCGCGAACGAAACCTCCGGAGACCACTACACCCCGCGAGACGCGATCCGACTGCTCGTCGACCTGCTCTTCGCCGAAAAGGACGCCGACCTAACCGAAGCCGGCATCGTCCGCACTTTATACGACCCCACCGCCGGCACCGGCGGCATGCTCGCCCTCGCCGAGGAACACCTCCTAGAGCAAAACCCAGACGCGAAGCTGAGCCTGTACGGCCAGGAGTACAACGGTCAGTCGTACGCGATCTGCAAGTCCGACCTGCTCGCGAAGGGGCACGATGCCACCAACATCGTCTTCGGCAATACCCTCACCGACGACGCGTTCAAGGGCCGCCATTTCGATTTCTGCATGTCGAACCCGCCCTACGGTGTCGACTGGAAGCAGTACGCCAAGGCGGTCATGAAGGAGCGCGACGAGGCCGGCCCCTTCGGTCGGTTCGCCCCTGGACTGCCGGCGACGTCGGATGGGCAGATGCTCTTCCTACTCCATCTGGCCCACAAGATGCGGGGGCCGGAGGACGGCGGCGGCCGGGTCGGCATCGTCATGAACGGCTCACCACTGTTCAACGGTGCCGCCGAGTCCGGTCCCTCCAACATCCGTAAGTGGCTGCTGGAGAATGACCTGGTCGAGGCGATCGTCGCGCTGCCGACCAACATGTTCTTCAACACCGGTATCGCCACCTACATCTGGATCCTCGACAACACCAAGCACCCCGACCGCAAGGGCCTGGTCCAGCTCATCGACGGCACCTCGTTCTGGACCAAGATGCGTAAGAACCTCGGCTCCAAGGGCCGCGAGATTAGCGACGACGACCGCGCCGAGGTCGTGAAGTTGTACGACGACTTCACCGACGCCGACCCGGACTACTCCAAGGTGCTGCGCACCGACGAGTTCGGCTACTGGACCATCACCGTCGAGCGTCCGTTGTTGGACGAGGACGAGAACCCAGTCGTGGACCGCAAGGGCAAGCCCAAGTCGGACTCAAAGAAGCGCGACACCGAGAACGTCCCCTTCACCTACGGTGGCTCCACCGCCGGCGCTGCAGGCAAGACCAAGGTCATCCAGGCGTACTTCGACGCCGAAGTGGCCCCGCACGTCCCCGACGCCTGGATCGACTGGGGCAAGGTCAAGACCGGCTACGAGATCCCGTTCACCCGTCACTTCTACAAGTACGTCCCACCACGCCCCCTCGCCGAGATCGACGCCGACCTGGAGAAGCAGGTCGCCAAGATCCTCGACCTACTGCGCGAGGTGGAGGGATGACCGACTCCGTCCGCCTCAAGTGGCTGCTTACGGAATCCGACGCCCGAGCGGGGTTGGAAGCCGGAACGCTTCCGCTCTTGTCGGTCTCGATCAGCTGGGGCGTCCGACGTCGTGAGTCGTCGGACACGACCACCCGGGCAGCGGCCGAGGATCTGTCCAACTACAAGCTCTGCCGGGCGGGCGACCTCGTCATCAACCGGATGCGGGCGTTTCAAGGCGCGCTCGGAATCGCCCCAGAGGATGGGGTAGTGAGCCCGGACTACGCGGTGCTGCGAGTCGACCCGACGGTCGACAAGCGGTGGCTGAACTACTTCCTCTCCAGTGAATTCACTGTAGCGACGATGGCGAGCTTGGTTCGGGGCATCGGCGGTACTGAGGCCGGAAACGTCCGAACTCCCCGGCTGAACGTCAGCGACCTGCAGTCAATGACGGTCCCCGCCGTGTCGGCAGAAGAGCAGCGCGCTATCGCCGACCACCTCGACCGCGAGTCCGCCCGTATCGACACGCTCATCGAGGAGCAGCAGCGTCTGATTGAGATGCTCCACGCGCGACGTCAGGCTGTCATCGAGTCTGCCGTTGGGCGTGGGTTGGACCCGGCAGCTCCGATGCAATCTAGTGGGTTGTTCTGGACAACCGAGGTCCCTCAGCACTGGACAGTTGCGAACATTCGCAAGGTCGCGACTATGAAGACGGGGCACACTCCGAGTCGGAGTAAGCCGGAGTACTGGGTCGACTGCACCATCCCCTGGTTCACTCTTGCGGACGTGTGGCAGTTGCGGGACGGCCGGCAGACCTATCTCGGCGAAACGGTCAATCTCATCAGTGAAGTCGGTCTCGCCAACTCCTCTGCCGAGTTGCTGCCAGCAGGGACAGTCGTGCTTTCGCGCACGGCCTCCGTCGGATTCAGCGGAATCATGCCAGTTGAGATGGCAACCAGTCAGGATTTCTGGAACTGGATCCCGGGCGACCGCCTCATCGCGGAGTACCTGATGTGGACGTTCCGGGCGATGCGGAACGAGATCCAGTCGCTGATGATTGGATCCACTCACAAGACGATCTACCAGCCGACGGCTGCCGCGTTTCGAGTCCCGCTCCCGCCGGTTGCTGAGCAGCAGCGCATTGCGACGTATCTCAACGACCAGACCAGAAAGATCGACACTCTCATCGCGGAATCCGAGCGGCTCATCGACCTGTCACGTGAGCGGCGGGCTGCGTTGATCACGGCTGCAGTGACGGGTCAGATCGACGTGCGGGAGATGGTGTGATGGCCGCTCACAACGAGGTCGTGTTCGAGTCCGAGATCTGCGCGTACCTGGAGTCCCACGGGTGGCTGTACTCGGCGAACGACACCGGGTACGACCGGGAGCGGGCGCTGTTCCCCGAGGATCTGTTCGCGTGGCTGGAGGACACCCAGCAGGCGGCGTACGAGAAGGCGTTGAAGGCGGCGGGGTCGGGGGCGAAGTTCCTCGACGTGCTGACCACCGCGCTCGACAAACCGCTCGAGCATGGTGGCGGGACCCTGAACATCCTGCGTAACGGGGTGCCCTACATCGGCGGTGGCCGTTTGAAGATGGCGCAGTTCCGCCCCGAGACCAGTCTGAACGCGACCACCAACGAGCAGTACGCGGCGATGCGGGTGCGGGTGATGCGGCAGGTGCATTTTTCCACCGCTGACCGGCGCAGCATCGACCTGGTGTTTTTCGTCAATGGTCTCCCGGTGGCCACCGTCGAATTGAAGACCGATTTCACCCAGTCCCTCGATGACGCGATCAACCAGTACCGCAAGAACCGGCATCCGCTGACCAACGGCCGTCTGGAGCCGCTGCTGTCGTTCGGACACCGGGCGCTGGTGCATTTCGCGGTGTCCAACGATCTGGCGGCGATGACTACCCGCCTCGAGGGTGAGAAGACTCACTTCTTGCCGTTCAACATCGGCCACGACCATGGCGCGGGTAACCCGCCCGGTACCGACGGGCGGTCGGCGACGGCGTACCTGTGGGAACGGGTGTGGGACAAGGACTCCTGGCTCGGCATCATCGGCCGGCTGATGATCGTGGAGACCAAGCATGAGTGGGACGTCGCCACCGGGACGTCGGTGTCGCGGACGAGCATGCTGTTTCCGCGGTTCCACCAGTGGGAGGCGGTGACGAATATCGTCGCTGCGGTCCGCGACGAAGGGGTCGGGCAGCGGTATCTGATCGAGCACTCGGCCGGATCGGGAAAGACGAACACCATCGCGTGGACGGCCCACCGACTCGCCCGACTGCACGTCGACAACAAGAAGGTGTTCGACTCGGTGATCGTCGTCGTGGACCGCACTGTCTTGGACGGGCAGCTCCAGGAAGCGATCCGCCAGATCGACGGCTCGGGGAAGATCGTGGCCACGATCAGCCCGGAGGATGTCCGCAAGGCGGGCGCGAAGTCGAAATCCGGACTGCTGGCGACCGCGCTCAAGAACGGGGAGCTGATCATCGCGGTGACGGTGCAGACCTTCCCGTTCGCTCTCGACGAGATCCGGAAAGACTCGTCACTGAAGGGGCGCCGGTTCGCGGTAATCGCCGATGAGGCGCACTCTTCGCAATCCGGCCAGATTTCCTCCAGGCTCAAGGCCGTCCTGACGGCAGAAGAGGTCAAGGAGATTGAGGAGGGAGGTTCGGTCGACGTAGAGGCAGTTCTGGCCGCCGAGATGACCCAGCGAGCCGAGTCTGAGAACATCTCATACCTCGCGTTCACCGCGACGCCGAAAAACAAGACCCTGGAACTGTTCGGCCGAAAAGGTTCCGACGGGAAACCGGCTGAGTTCCATCTCTACTCGATGCGCCAGGCGATCGAGGAAGGCTACATCCTCGATGTGCTGAAGGGTTATCAAACCTATGACACCGCACTGAAGATCGCCGGCAAGGCGGAAAGCGGCGACAGTGGCGAAGTGGACGAGTCCGCAGCCCGCAAAGGGCTGATGCGGTGGGTGAAACTGCACCCGACAAACATCAGCCAAAAGGTTCAAATTATCGTCGAGCACTTCCACACCAATGTCGCCCACCTGCTCGAGGGCAAGGCGAAGGCGATGGTCGTGACTGACTCCCGCAAGGCGGCGGTGAAGTACAAGAAGGCGATCGACGCCTACATCGCCAAACGAGCCGCGCTGGACGACTCGTACAACTACCGCACCCTGGTCGCCTTCTCCAGCTCAGTCACGATGGACGAGAACGAGGGGTGGGCGGCGGATTGGGGGCCGCAGCCGGGCAAGGACGACGAGTTCACCGAGGCGAACCTTAACCCTGGCGCCGGCTCGGACCTGGCAGCTGCGTTCAAGGGCACGACGTACACGATCATGCTGGTTGCCAACAAGTTCCAGACCGGGTTCGATCAGCCGTTGCTCTCGGCGATGTACGTCGACAAGAAGCTCTCCGGAGTCACTGCGGTGCAGACGCTCTCTCGGCTCAACCGCACCCACCGTACGGCGAGTGGAGAGCAGAAGCGCAAGACGTTCGTCATCGACTTTGTGAACAAGCCTGAGGACATCCGGGCTGCGTTCGAGCCGTACTTCACGGACGCCACCCTGGAGACCGAGACCGACCCGTACGTCGTGGTCCACCTCGCGACCAAGCTCGACCAGGCCGGGATCTACACGCCGGAGCAGGTACGTGAGGTCGCCGAACTCTGGGTGACCCGCAAGGGCAACAACGCACTCTCTGCCGCGATCAGCCCGCCCAAGCACGACTTTGCGCGGCGCTACGGGGCAGCACTCGAGACTGACGACAAAGTCACCCTCAACGAACTCGACCTTTTCCGCAAGGATATTTCCACCTACGTCCGGCTTTACGACTTCATGAGCCAGATCGTCGACTACGGCGACCCCTACATGGAGATGCTATCGATCTTCTTGCGGTTGTTGGAAAAGGTTATTGCTGACTCGTCATGGGCGGCGGAAGTAGACCTTTCGGACGTGGTTTTGGTGGGCGTCAAGCACACGTCGAGACCCAGAACGGACATCTCGCTGACGGGTGACGGTGAACTGAAGGGCATCAGTGCCGCTGGCAGTGGCGCCCGGAAGGAGCCAAAATACGTTGCGCTGCAGGTAGTCATCGACAAGATGAACGACCTCTTCGGTGCTGAGGCGTTCACAGAGTCGCAGATCCGCGAATTCGTTCAAGGGCTGGTCCAGCGATTGCTTGCCTACCCGGACCTGGTCAACCAGACTGCGGTTAACTCAAAGAAGCAATTTATGGAGTCGCAGGACTTTCAGACCGCGGTGACCGAAGCCGTCATCGACAACCAAGGAGCACACAACACCATGGCCGACTACTTCTTTAGCGAAGGGCCCGCCGTCAATGGCGTCATTATGGCGCTCGCGGATGCTTTCTATGAGGCAGCTGTAGACCGGAGCGATGAGCCACAGGGTGCTGCCAATTGATGCGCAGTCAAGATTGCTTTGTGGATTGAACCGACGCCCCGTCAACCGGCTACGGTTCCTAGCACCTTCTGCCGTCCTCGCGCACGAACAGTGATGCACACAGCCGAGCGGGTGCGAATTATACAGGCCGACATCTACCCAGAGTCGTCCATTTGCCCAACGAGGAACAGAGGCAGGACCATATGCTCGGTACAGAACTTGCGGAACTAACCACTGCCTACCGAAAAGCCAAGGTCGACCTCTATTACTCTTCAAATCCTCGCAGAACCGATCTAGTTCGCTACGAACGAAACCTAAACCAGAACCTAAACGAATTGAGTCGTCGAATCAATTCGAGTAGTGAATCCTGGGTCCAGGATTCAAGATTTGTCGGCACCTTTACGTTAGCGCCCAAAACTCTCAAGTACGACCCCAGTCGCCAAGCGGTCATCCATTCGGACCCGAACCAAGCATGGCGTTCTGTTGCCAGCAACCAGGGCGAGAGGCCGTTGGCCGAGTTCAGGATCATGTCGAAGTGTAGTATCGACTTCCACGTCTTATCTACACTATGGATGCTACACGTTGGGTCTGCGATGGATCGTAGACTCTCCTTCCACTCTCGCGGAAACAGGCTAAGGAAATCCAACAGAGCGGGTATCAACCAGCTGGGTGTCGGTAGCTTTCAACCCTACCAGTTCGCCTATCAGGAATGGCGCGATGGCGGTATCCGTGCAATGGCGAAGTCTGTAGCAGAAGGCAAAGAGGTAGTAGCCGTTACGGCTGATATTTCGTCCTACTACCACCGCCTTAACCCGGAGTTCCTCTTGAATGATTCGTTCGTTCGAGAAATTCTCAATCTTGAATTAAGTCCCTATCAGGACAAATTGAATCGCCTCTTCACCGCCGCTCTAATCGAATGGTCACGGCAGACCGGACAAACGGTGGGCTCCTCAATGGTTGGTATACCTGTTGGTTTGCCGGCTTCCGCTGTCGTCGCAAACCTGGCCTTAATTGAACTCGACAGGATCGCACTCAACACTAATCCTGTCTACTACGGTAGGTATGTCGATGACATTCTTCTCGCAATTGAAACCACAGAGGAATTTTCAGATCCAAGCAGCCTTTCGTCATGGATAGTCGAGCGGAGCGACGGCCTCATACGATTGCGGGGGGATGTGATAGACGGTGCCAGCGCTAAAATGGACGAATCTGCCGGATCTCTTTCATTTATTCCGCACTACTTGGCATCCTCTCAAATTCACTTCGGGAACTCTAAGAACAAGATATTTCACTTAAGTGGCGCGAGCGGCCAAGCGGTAATTGAGTCTATCCGCTTGAATCTACAGGACAGGACCAGTGAATGGCGGTCCTTCTCGCCGCTCCCGGAGGTGGGTGATCGAGTATCTAATGCCCTCGCTTTCGCAACAACAAACGTTGCTACTAAGCTGCGTGATTTCGACTTAACTTCGGGCCGTAGGCAAGCTCTGTCTCTGAGACTCCGTGACCTAAGCGTTTACGAACGCAATCTACCGGCGAATCGATGGGCGAAAGAGCGACTCGAGTCTATTCGCGCTATTTCGGAGGCGTCGCTAACGCTACCGAGATTCTTTGAACTAGAGCCCTACAGTGTTCGGTTGATTTCGCTAGCAGCAGCATGCGCGGATACTGATAGTCTTGGCGTTATCCTGGACGTCTTAAAGACGACGGTTACATTAGTCCGCGAAACTTGTGATATGAGACTTTCCGGACCGCAGGCTGGCCGTGTACCAGTGACGGAGCCGCGCGGTCAGTTGCAGATGCAGTCTCTGCTGGTTCGTTGGTCAGAGGATTACCGAGACCACCTTGTTGAGTCCGTCATTTCTGCGTGGCCTGCACGCTTGTCTACGAAAAGTTGGGATGTAATTCGCGGCCTATTTAGGCAACATTTCGAGAGTGATCAACGGCCGCTTAAGACGATCGCAACTGTTCGAAAGTATCAGCTCGAAATGATGCGACGCGACCTTTCTCACAGACCATACAGATGGTCTCTGCTCAATATCAAAAATGCTCCTGACCTTGATCCGGCGACATCAGACGACCTCGTGCTTCCCGAGGAACTATCTGAAGGAGCAGACCTTCTGGTTAAGGCCCTACGGGCCCTTCCGCGGCGAAGTGACTTCAACTCCAAATCGCAAGTGCCTCGTCTAGTGGGCCTCCAAATTGATGGCTCTCGAAACCTCGGTGTCGTCCTCCCCACCAGGCCTCCGACTATCTCAGAGCTCGAGACATGCCTCGCTCTAACTCGTCCTGGGGTATATGGACTCGCGCCATCCGGAATCATTCAGCGAGTTATCCTAGGTTTGCGGGGTGCACCTGGTTATCCCCGAATGTGGCTCAAGCGGACTGCCGGACGACCACCCTCTATCGTAAGCAGCACATTTAAATCTCGCGATTCCGTCCGCATTGCAGTGGCGATGCTAGAACTGGATGAAACTGATGCCTTTAATGCTGCTCGAGGGCTGCCAAACGATTCGCTGGACCGTTTCGATGACCTGTACAAACTAGCCATTTCGGTTGCGAAACATCCAAGTCGGCCCGATTATCTTGTCCTTCCCGAAATTGCAATTCCTAGCAAGTGGTTCAGCGACCTTGCAACCGTTCTCCGTCGGTCTGATATTGGGTTGATTTCAGGGATTGAACACCAGCCTTCTCGTGTTGGCCCTCCGGGCTCCGTTACCAATCAGGTGTGGTGTGCGTTGCCGATACGAAACTTCGGCTCTCAATATAGTGTTTATCGCCAGGATAAGCAGTGTCCCGCAGTTCCGGAAAAGTCCAAGATTCTAGAACCTAACGGATTGACCCTTGTGCCTGACGTCCCTTGGTCGATTCCTCCTGTGATCCTCCACGACGGATTTAGATTTTCGCTTCTCATCTGCAGTGAATTGACGAATATTGAGCACCGGGCGGCATTAAGAGGATCGGTCGACGCACTCATCGTTCCTGAATGGAACAGAGATGTTCACTCTTTTGAGTCACTTGTCGAATCTTCCGCTCTGGATCTTCATGCATATATAGCTCAGGCGAATTGCTTGGGGTATGGAGACTCGCGGATTCGTGCTCCGATGAGGGAGTCGTACAGGCGCGACGTGGTCCGCCTCACCGGGGGTACACATAGTTACTTCGTCGTTGGTGATGTCGCCATTAAGAAACTACGTCAGTTCCACACCTCGGCTCCCGTCACGTCAGATAAGCCAGATTTTAAGCCGTTACCTGACGGTTTTAGGGTCCACCCCGATAGGAGGGTTGACTGAACACTCCGCCGTAGCTTTCCGTGGCGGGAACGTGCAGTGGATATGGCAGACTCCGGCATCGTATTGCTCGAATCTGCTCGGCAAGGAGTTAACTCGCCACCACCGAACCACTCTCAAACACATCCATCGGCATCGGACGACGCAGCTTCCAAGTGATTGCGATCGGACGTTCGCCGCGGTGACTGACATAGTCCACGGGCCCCAGGAAAATGAACGGCTCCGCACCGAACGCACCATTGGGTCGGTCGCGAACGAACAGCAGGATCTCACATCCGTTGTTGCGCTGCTCCACGTATCGCCGACCCATAGGGGAGTCGACGGCTGTGTTGTTCGGCGACTCCCAATGAAAGGTGTCCCGGGAGATGGGGTAGTCGCGGTACATCGTAGAAGGACTGAACTCTCGCTCGTCCTTGTGCAGGTTCACGAATAGCGCACCGATATCGCCACTCCAGGTGACGCCGCCAGCTTGTCCTCGCGCCTTACGTTCCCAGTTGGCGAAGCCGACGGCAGCCAACACTTCCTCACGCCGGTACTGAGCGTGAGTCTGAAGGGGGAGACCGTCGACGGTGCGCGGCACGTGATGGATCCCGGCAGAGGTGATGTCGAGTAGCTGGCCGATCTCCGCACAGATCGCCTTGTGTGCGCGTAGGAAGTTAAACCCGGCGTCGTAGCTGGTGAAACCTCCCCGATCGGACCACAGAGTGAAGAACAGCATCCGTGCGAGAGTCTGCTCGCGCGGCGAGAGTTCGTGATAGGTGGGCCCGTCAGGAGCGGCCAGCCGGCGATAGACGTCTGCGCGCTCCAGGTCGTCGACATGAGCGAGTGCTCGGACGCGCTTGGCAAGCGAGTCCTCGTCTGGACCTGATGGCAGTGTCGGTAGTCCAGCATCGCGCAGGAGCGGCGTCCACGCCCGAGTTCCGCTACCTGAGTACACGATCGAGAGATCGCTATCCGTCTGCGCGAGAAAATCGCTTAGATCACTAGTGTTCGCTTCTTTCACCATCGCGATCAGTGCCGAGCGGCGATTGGTGGGCAACGCTCGTTTGATCGACTCGAGGACGATCTCTTGGGCCTGCCGATCCATGACGATCCGGCTAGCGCCGGGTAGGAATGGAAAGCCCTCTGAGATTTCGTCGAGCAGGCGGTTTCCACGTGTCCCGGTTAGTGCGCTGAACCGGGGAGCGAAGTTGAACTCCGCGCGGTGGTGGCCGATGAAGTCGAGCACCGTGAGAACCGCTTTCCGCCTACTGCGACGCAACCCACGCCCAAGCTGTTGGAGAAAGATAGTGGCGCTCTGAGTGGGCCGAAGCATCAGCAGGGTGTCTACATCGGGAAGATCCAGGCCTTCGTTGAAGAGGTCGACTGCAAAGAGACAAGCGACGGCACCCGTTCGGAGATCGGAAAACGCCTGCGCTCGAACGGCGCTGGGCGTCTCGGCCGATACCGCGAACGCGGGGATGCCCTGCTTGGAGAAGGCGTCGGCCATGTACTTGGCGTGGGCGATCGAAACGCAGAAGCCAAGTGCTCGCATTGTGAACGGGTCGGACACGTAGTCACGCACGGCGTTGAGTATGAGGAGTGTCCGCGCGTCGTTTCCCGTGTACACATTCTCGAGGTCAGTGATTCGGTAGTCGCCGCGGGACCACGTCAGGTCACGAAGGTCTGTGTTGTCGGCGAGACCGTAGTAGTGGAAGGGGCACAGTAGGTCTTGTTCGAGAGCGTCCCACAACCGGAGTTCGTACGTAGGTCGGCCGCCGAACCAGTGGAGGATGTCGAGGGTATCGGTGCGTTCGGGAGTTGCGGTGAGGCCCAGCAGCTCCGAAGGCGCAATTCGTTGCAGCAGCGATGTGTATGTGCCTGCGGCGGCGTGGTGAAACTCGTCGACGACGACAACATCGAACGCGGTCGCGTCGACGCTGTCGCCGCCACGGCCGCTGAGTGATTGGATACTGGCGAAAACGTGTTGCCAGTCGGTCGGTCGGTGCCCGTCGACGTACAGCTCCCCGAAACTTCCGTCCCCGAGAACCTCGCGATACTTCCGTAGGGACTGCTCCAGGATCTCCTTGCGGTGTGCGACGAACAGTAAGGTCAGCGGCTTGCCGGCCTGTTCGCACAGGCGCTTGTAGTCGAGGGCAGCGATCACGGTCTTGCCGGTTCCGGTAGCCGCAACGATGAGATTGCGGTGGTGGTCGTGCACTTCGCGAGCTGCCTCGAGAGCTTCCAGAACGCGCTCCTGGTGCGGCCATGGCTGCACCTCTAGCCCTGAGACGGTAATTGTCTCCCTACCGCTCTTGCCGCCGCCGGCCTCGAATAGGGCTTGGTCGAGCGTTGTGGCATCCGTTGCTGGGTCGTACGGCTTGAATGCCGGGTCGTGCCAGTAGGTGTCGAAGACGCCTTCGAACTTTCGAATGAGGGTGGGCGTGCTGATACCCGAGATTCGGACGTTCCACTCCAGTCCGTCGACCATCGCCGATCGAGAGAGGTTGGAGCTGCCCACGTACCCGGTGTCGAATCCGGACTCTCGGCGGAAGAGCCAGGCCTTAGCGTGTAATCGGGTAGTAGCAGTGTCGTAGCGGACGCGAACGTCGGCGCCGTACTTCGTGACGAGTTCGTCGACTGCGCGTCGTTCGGTAGCGCCACGATACGTCGTAGTGATGACTCGCAGGGGCACGCCCCGCGCACGTAGCGCTTCCAGCTCATGTCCAATGACCGCGATGCCAGCAAACCGGATGAAAGCACAGAGAAGGTCGACACGATCCGCGCTGGCGAGTTCGCGTGATATCTCGCTCGCCATGTTGGGCTCGTCACGACGGTTGGTCAGAAGCGCGACCTCGGACAACGGCGTTGCCGGACGGGTCGGGGCTGATGTACCCGCCGCACGCAGCGATGCCAGCATCTCTGTGCGCGAGATCGCCTCGTCGTCCTCAGCAGTGAGGTGATTCAGGATGGCGTTAGCCGCTTCCTGCCGCGCGCTCTCCGGCAAGCTGCTGAGGGTCAAGCCCCTGGTAGTG
>NZ_LIYC01000058.1:0-21312 GCF_001418765.1 Gordonia sp. HS-NH1 | reverse complement strand
GAGCAGGGCGGGCCAGTGGGTCTGCGGTGGTTCAGACGAACAACGGCGCCGGTCACCCGAAGGTGACCGGCGCCGTTGATGTTCGGCGAACCGGGGATCAGGCCGGGACGACCAGGCCGCTGCCCTGGCTCTTCGCCCGAGCGAGACGCTCGTTGGCGTCGGCCCAGTTCACGACGTTCCACCACGCCTTGACGTAGTCCGGCTTGACGTTCTGGTAGTCGAGGTAGAAGGCGTGCTCCCACATGTCGAGCATGACGACCGGGATGATGGCGGCGGGGATGTTGCCGCTCTGGTCGGTCAGCTGCAGGATGACGAGCTTGCCACCGATGGTGTCGTAGCCCAGGATCGCCCAGCCCGACCCCTGCAGGGTGGTGGCCGCGGCGGTGAAGTGGGCCTTGAACTTGTCGAAGCCACCGAACTGCTCGGTGAGGGCGGCCGCGAGGTCGCCGTCGGGCTCGCCGCCGCCGTTGGGCGACAGGTTCTTCCAGAAGATGGAGTGGTTGGTGTGACCGCCCAGGTGGAACGACAGCGTGGCGGACAGTCCGTAGACCTTGCCGGCGATGCTGTCGTCGTCGCGGGCCGCGGCCAGCTTCTCCAGGGTGTCGTTGGCGCCCTTGACGTAGGTGGCGTGGTGCTTGCTGTGGTGGAGCTCCATGATCCTGCCGGAGATGTGCGGTTCCAGTGCCGCGTAGTCGTAATCGAGATCCGGCAAGGTGTAATCAGCCACGATGTTCCTCTCTGAGGTGCTACTCGTTTTCCCTGTCCACGCATGGGTCCGACGACTCGGCCGGGCGCCACGCGGATGGTTCCACCCTTCCGCAGAGCATGGGTGATTGCAACAAGCGCGACCCAAGAAACATCAAGTGCGGTTGAGATTTCAACGCGAATCGGTGACGACGAGCGAAGGGAGCAGCGGCGTCTGGGCCGCGTCGAGTCTGCTGCGCTCAGATCAGGATGAGCAGAACGAAGACCGCTACGAGCGCGAGGATGGTCAGGGCGCTTGTGCGGCAACTCCTCGCCACGTCGTAGTTGGCGCGCGGAGCGGTACGCCCGACCCCTGGGGCGCGTCGGAGATCTCCGGTCGCGTGCGTCGCCATCGTCGCCTTTCGTTCCGTGATCGGCTGCACATCCTCCCGTCGAGAAACCGGGATGACGTGGACGTGATCGGTATCACAATGTCACGGATGTGATCGCCATCATAGGCAGACTCGGACGATCAGCTCAACTCGTCGTCTCGTTGATGCGGCCTCTCCCGCGCGTAGACTTGGCGCATGTCTTGGCTCGACCAGCTCTTCGCCGCCGGCTCACGCAAACAGGATCTCGTCGCCGCAGACGCCGCCCTGCCCGGCCGCAGCTCCGAGATCACGGTCCCCGGCGAGCACCTGATCCTCGGCACCCCGATGCGTGGCCGGCCCGAGTCCGACGGCACGTACGTGCACGGCATCGGGGGATTCGACGACGGTCTTGCCGCGATCGTGCTGGCCGGTGGCTGTTTCTGGGGCATCGAGGAGATCTTCTGGCAGGTCCCCGGCGTCCACACCACCGCGGTCGGCTACGCGGGCGGGTACACGCCCAACCCGACCTACGAGGAGACGTGCACCGCCCGGACCGGACACACCGAGTCCACGCTGGTGGTGTTCGATCCGGCCGTCACCGATCTCGAGGGCCTGCTGAAGATCTTCTGGGAGTCGCACGACCCGACGCAGGAGATGCGTCAGGGCAACGACATCGGAACGCAGTACCGGTCGGCGGTGTACGCCCTGACCGACGAGGACCTGGCCACCGTCCGGAAGACCGCCGCGACGTTCCAGACCGCACTCGATGCCGCCGGCGAGGGCGCGATCGCCACCGAGATCAAACCGCTCGCGGAGGCAGGCGACGGGCGGTTCTACTACGCCGAGGATCACCACCAGCAGTACCTCGCCAAGAATCCCCACGGGTACCGCTGCCACGCCGCGACCGGCGTCGTCTACCCGGGCTGACACCGCGGTGCCCGGCCGAGTCGTCCGACTCCATGCTCGACGAGACGTGCGGTGACCGAAGAGATCTCGTTGCGCCAGTGGAATCGCACCCTGCTGCAACGCCAGCACCTGCTCGACCGGGTCGCCGAGGACGCGATCGAGGTACTGGACCGCTGCGTCGGCCTGCAGTCACAGGACCCGCGTGCGGCGTTCTTCGGATTGTGGTCGCGCATCGAGGATTTCGATCCCCTAGAGCTGGACGAGCTGCTCACCGACCGTGAGGTCGTGCGGATGGCGTTGCTGCGGTCGACGATCTTCCTCATCGACGCCGAGGACGCACGCTGGATTCGGCCGCTCGCCGATCCGACGCTGCGACGCGAGCTGACCGACATCCACGCGCCGAAACTGGTGGATGCCGATCCGGCGGGAGTTCTCGCGTCCGCCGAGGAGCTCCTCGCCGGCCGGGAACTCACCGGCGCCGAACTCGGGAGAGAACTGGCCACCCGCCATCCCGCCGAGAACCCGTCGACACTCACCGCCATCGCCCGCTGCGGCCTGCCGCTGGTCCAGGTTCCCCCGCGCGGGCTGTGGCGGGGTCGGGGCGGACCGACCTACCGGATCTTCGCCGAGTGGGCCGGGCCCGGCGAGCCGGCCGTCGTCGACGACGATGCCCGGGCCGACCTGATCCGGCTGTATCTGCGCGGGTTCGGACCGGCGACCGTGAAGTCCATCCAGACCTGGTCCGGGCTCACCCGGCTGCGCCCCCTCGTCGAAAAGCTGGAAGCCGATTGGGAACTCGTCCGGCTCGCCGGGCCGAACGGTGAGGTGCTCTACGACCTCGACGGTCTGGCACTCGCCGACCCGGACACGCCGGCACCTGTCCGGCTCATCGCCCCGTTCGATCACGTGATCGGCGTTCAGGCCGACCGGGCCCGGGTCGCCGAGCCGGAGATGTTCCGGCGCACGGTGACCGCCAACGGCCGGTCGCCCGGTTTCCTCTTCGTCGACGGATTCCTCGCCGGCACATGGTCTCTCGACGCAGAAGAGATTCCGGTCGTGGAGTTCTTGCGTCCGGTGACCGCCGCTGAACGCGGCGAGGTCGACGTCGAGGTCGACCGGCTTCGCGAGTTCACGGCCGGCACCCGGTGACCGGGACGCCGGGTCACCTGCGGATGCCGACTGCGAACCGAAGCGGGTCCGCGACTCAGTCGCCGGTGCGCGGGTTCCGTGAGGTGATGCAGTAGGGGCGACCGACCGGATCCGCCATCGTCGTCCAGTGCGGATAGTGCTCGATCACGCGGGCGCCCCAGTCCTCGTGCCGGGCGACCTCGTCGGCGACGGAGTTGGTGGCGATGTCGAGGTGGGCGGTCGCCGGCCCGTCGTCCTGCGGCTCATCCTGCCTGCGCTGCAACAGGATTCCGAGGGTCACCGCCGGGTCGCGCCGCAGCGCGATCAGTTCGGGTCGATTCCGCGATCTGGTCGGCCAGCCGGTCAATCGGGTCCAGAACCCGACCTCGGCGTCGAACATGTCGGCGGGGATGTCGATGCACAGCTGGTCGATGATGCTGATCGCATCACCGGGCCATCGGATGGGGCGCGACCGCTTCGTCTCGCCTTCCCACGGGACGAGGCAGAACACGAACCCAGCGGGCGATCGAAGTGTGAGGTGGGTGCCGGCGTCGTTGACGAGCGTGGCGCCGAGTGCGAGGGCCTCCGCGGTGGCGGTGTGCGGGTCGTCGGTGTGGATGTCGAGATGGACTCCGCCCGGGCCGTCGTCGATCCGCTGGACCCGCAGGTGCGGGTCGCCGTAGAACGGTTCCAGCGACGCGAACTCTCGATGCTCACCCCGTGGCGGGGAGACGGTACTGCCCGAGATCGCGCGCCAGAAGGTCACCTCGCTGCCGAACACCCCGGCGGGGAAATCGAGGAATGCGCTGAGCCACCGCACCTGCACCCGGCAGATTGTACGGTGCGCCGGACGCCGCAGAGTGTCGCGGCGCGTGCGAACGGGTACGGACGCTCGACCGCCCGGATCGTTAGACTCGGGCAGATGACTGTCGGACCGCTGGGAGCGGTGGGGAAGAAATTCTCGAAAGCGCGGACCGAACAGGTCGCGGTCGTCCGTCTCGACGGCCCGATCGGGATCACCGGCATGGGCAAGCACGGCGTCAACACCGAATCGGTCGAGCCGGTCCTGAAGAAGGCCTTCGCCACCGAGCGTCTGCGGGCCGTCGTGGTCGTCGTCAATTCACCGGGCGGCTCGCCGGCGCAGTCGGAGTACATCGCCGAGCGCATCCGTCAGCTCTCCGCGGAGAAGGGCGTGCCGGTGCTCGCATTCTGCGAGGACGTCGCGGCCTCCGGCGGGTACTGGATCGCGTGTGCCGCCGACGAGATCTTCGCCGCGCACACCTCCCTCGTGGGATCGATCGGCGTCGTGTCGTCGGGTTTCGGTTTCTCGGCGGTGCTCGACCGGTTCGGTGTCCAGCGCAGGCTCTACACGACGGGTGAGAACAAGGCCCGGCTCGACACCTTCTCGCCCGAGCAGGCCGAGGACGTCGAATGGCTCAAGGGGCTCCAGGGGCAGTTGCACGAGGCGTTCATCGCGTGGGTGAGGCAGCGTCGCGGCAAGAAGCTGATCGCGTCCGACGAGGAACTCTTCAACGGCGACGTGTGGATCGGCAGCCGTGCCGCCGAACTCGGCGTCGTCGACGGCATCGGCGTGATGCGCTCGGTCGTGGCCGAGCGGTATCCCGATGCCGAGATCACCGTCGTGGAGACCCCCAAGCCGCTCCTGATGCGGTTGGTGGGAAGCCAGACGTCGGTCGCCGGATTCGCGGAGAGTGTGACGACCGGAGTTCTGGCGGCGTTCGATCGCGCACCGTCGCTGCGTATGTCGCTCCTGCACCGGGACTGAAACCTGCCGGCGAGGGTTTTCACACGGTTTTACTTGTGTATTGTCCCCAAGTTATCCACAGGGCTGTTCAGTGAAGTGGAACTTCAGGTCGTCTCGACCGCTGCACTGACGTGAATTTCCTACGCGCACATTCGATCAATCAAGTGACCGCTGTCACAAGTAGATAACCGTTGGCCTGCGTTTTTCCACAATTCCACAGTCTCATCCCCAACTAGACGGTCAGTCTGCGACCTGGGGACAAACGTCCAGAACGTGCATGTGGATAAGTTTATGTAGGTCAACATAGTGACCGTGCGACGCCGAACCGAGGGGTGGTGGCGGCGGCGCGCGGGCCGCCCTGGTGGACAGCTGGCGTCGCACCTGGCCGTCTCTGTGCCACCATGGAAAAGTGACCATGGGCGACATCACTCAGGTTCCGGTGACCGATCTTCCGGACGACTTCACCGGGCGGACCGACGCGGTCATGCTCGACGTCCGCGAGGACGACGAATGGGCGTCCGGCCATATCCGGGGCGCCGTGCACATCCCGCTGGCCGAGGTCCCGGGGCGCCTCGACGAGCTGGACCCCGATCACGACCTCTACGTGGTCTGTCATTCCAGCGGCCGGTCGATGCGCGTCCTGCAGTACCTCGCCCAGGTGGGTTACGACGGCATCTGCGTCCGCGGTGGCATGCTCGCCTGGCAGGAGCACGGCAAGCCCGTCGAGTTCGGCGATACGCGATCCGAGGGCGACGCCGGCCGATGATCGACCTGTGCCCGCGGTGTCGAATCCAGGCGCCGCATCGTCCCGGACGTGAACACTGTCCACGTTGTGGTGGACCGTTGAGCGTCGTCGACGATGCCGCTCGCGCGATGGCCGTCCGCCAGGGGTCGTCGGCGCGATCCTCGGCCCCCGGTGTCGCGATGCGCCCCTCCCCGATCCCGCCTCGTGCCGGCTCGGCCCCGACGCCCGCCGGGCGGCTCTACCGCAGCCGCAACGTGCGATGGGTGGCCCGCCGCCCACCCGAGGCCATACCCGCCCGCCGCGGCGCCTCGGGCCGCCGCGGTCCCCGACTGATCCCTCGCTACGTCTACATACCCACCTGGGGTCTGCACGACGAACCGGCCGAGACCGACACCGCGCACCGCAAGCTCGAGAGTTCCCGGGCCCGGCTGGGACTCGCGCTGGTGCTCACCGGTTCCGCGCTGACCGCGTCGGCGCTGGTCCATCTCGTCCGCTACATCCTGCTGGTGGTCAACCGCGACCGTCCGCTTCCCGAGTTCCTCATCGTGGCGTCGGACTGGCTCACCGTCTTCGTCGGGGTCGTGGCATTTCTCGGATTCGTGCTCGCCACGCTGGCTTTCATGCGGTGGGTCCTGGAACTGCGCGCCGACACCTATGCGTCGGCGGGTCTTGCGGACCCGCGCCGCCCCGGCTGGGTCGCGGCGCTGTCCGGACTGCCGTTGATCAACCTGATCGGCGCCCCACTGGTGTTGCAGGAAGTCGCCACGCACCGCGTCGGCCAGGATCCCTCGCTCGACGCCGATCTCGTGGGTCGACGACTGCGCAAGCTGTGGGTCGCCTGGGTGCTGGTCAACGTGGCGGCCGCGGCGGCGATCGTCGCCAGGCTCGTCGCGTGGCGTTCGGACTCGCTGCAGACCGGGGCGAACGCGCTGGCGATGGTGATCGTCAGCGCGGCGATCTCCGCGGCCTTCGCCTTCTGGATGGCACGCCGGGTGCGGACACTGTTCGAAGCCGCCGAGGCGGCCCCGGTCCCGACGAGACGGTGGGTGGCGGTCGGATGAACTCAGGGGTGAATGTGGGCGCGGCCGAGAAGGTCTCGCGCTCGGGCAAGCCGGCGGTGGTGGCGCACCGCGGAGCGTCGGGTGACTGCCCGGAGCACACCCTGGCCGCGTACGAACTCGCCCTTGCGCAGGGAGCGGACGGACTCGAATGCGACGTCCGGCTGACCGCCGATCACGAGCTCGTGTGCGTACACGACCGGACCGTCGACCGCACGTCGAACGGCACGGGCATCGTCAGCGAGATGACGCTCGCCGAGCTGCGCGAACTCGACTTCGGCAGCTGGCACGCGTCGGGCGGGCCGGCGTCGATCCTGACGCTGCGCGAGTTGCTGACCCTGACCCTGGACTGGCGTCGTCCCGTCCGGCTGTTCATCGAGACCAAGCATCCGGTGCGTTTCGGCAGTCTCGTCGAGCAGAAGCTCCTCGAGATGCTGCACGAGTTCGGGGTGGCGACCCCACCCTCGGCCGATCACAGCCGAGCCGTGGTCATCTCGTTCTCCTCCGCGGGGGTCTGGCGTATCCGACGCCACGCCCCCATGCTGCCGACGATCCTGCTCGGCGACACCGCCCGGGTTCTCGGCGGCGGTGCCGCGACCGCGGTCGGAGCGACGGGCATCGGGCCGTCGGTGATGACCCTGCGGCAGTACCCCGATCTCGTCGACCGCGCCGCCGCAGCCGGTCGGGTCACCTACTGCTGGACGGTCGACGAACAGGTCGACGTCCAGCTCTGCGCCGATCTGGGTGTGCGGTGGCTGGCCACCAATCATCCGGCGAAGGTGCGCGACTGGCTGGTCACGGTCGACTGAGCTGCGGCGTGCACGACCGTGTCGGGCGCCGCGGGCCGCGTGAGAGAGTGGACCGATGGGCAAGAAGAGCAAACGGGGCAGTGGACCACGTCCGGGAAGCAATCGTGCGGAGCGCGTAGCGGCACGTAAGGCGCGGCAGGCGGCAGCTCTGGCGCCGCCGCCCCGGCCGTTCGCCGGGTTCGCGTCCGAGTGCGACTTCGTCGCGCTGCGGACCTTCGTCGCCTCGGCGACCGCGCGACTGGAACTCGTCGAACCGGCCGGTTCGCGCAACGACGTCTCGATCGTGACGATCCTGCCCGGGGCGGTGCCCGCCCTCGCGCGCGACGTCGACGGCGCCACAGAAGGTTTCGTCGGTCTGCAGACCGACCCGGATCGAACGGCGCTGACGGTCGAACTGGCCGCCGCCATCGCGTGGGCGGCGCACGCCGACGCGGGCAGCGAGTTCGATCTGGAGTCCGCCGACGAGGCCCCGACCCTCGACGAGGTCGTGAAACCCGATGCCACCCTGGACATCACGGTCCACCAGGATTTCGGCTGGTGGTTCGTGGAGGGCACCGATGTCCCCGCCGAGATCACCGCGATGTTCGAGCGCGCCAACGAGTCGGTGCTGCCGACCGCGCGGCTCGTGGTCGACAGCGGCGCGGGTGCACCCTGGTGGGTCGACGCCGGCGAGCGGGCCCACCTGCGCTGGATTCGGCCCGAGCCGGAGGACGACCTGATGTCGGCGATGGCACGGCTGCACGCCGCCGGACGGCTGACGGTCGGCGAGGGGTCGCGGTTCGCCGGGTCGTTCCGCACCCACGGACTGCTCGTACCGGTCTTCGACCTCGACAACGAGATGCACCACGAGGAGTGGTACGCCGGTCTGAACCAGTTCGACCAGTGGCTCGGCGAGGCACTCGCCGACACCTCACCGCTGACGATCGAGCAGCGCAGCTCGCGCGACGGCATCCGCGGTCGTCAGGTCACCTTGCGCTGACACCCCTCCGCTCCCTGAGCTACGAGGAGTGTCGACGTCGTCCCCTCTGCTCCCTGAGGTGCGAGGAGGGTTGACGTTGCCCCCTCTGTCCTCTGAGGTGTGAGGAGTGTCGACGTTGCCCCCTCTGCTCCCTGAGGTGTGAGGAGCGAAAGCGACGAGCCTCGAAGGGCTGGTGAGTTCTGGTCACCAGCCCTTCGAGGCTCGCTGCGCTCGCACCTCAGGGAGCAGGACGGTCGCTGCGCTCGCACCTCTGCGCGAAAGTTCTTCTGCGTCAGATGTTCCCGCCGGCCGCGAGGGGTGCGGTTGCGTCGGATGTCTTCTCGCCGTTGAACTCTCGCTCGACGAAGTTCTCGAGGTCGAAGAGGTTCCCGTTGCAGCGTTCGGCGATGGTCTGCAGGGTCGTCATGGTCGCGACCTCCTCGACCTGCTCCTTGAGGAACCACTGCACGAACTGCTCCCCCAGGTAGTCGCCGGTGTCGCGGGCCGACTTGGCGAGGTCGACGACCTGTTGCGTGACCGTCTTCTCCTGTGCGAGAGCGAGATCGATGGGTGCGCGGTAGTCGTCGAAGCGGTTGTTCGGTGCCGGGATGCCGGGGATCTCGATCTCCATGTCCCGGTCGAGGAAGTACTGCACGATCATCATCGCGTGATTGCGCTCCTCGACTGCCTGACGGTAGAAGAGCTTCGCGAGCTGCGGCATGTCGTGGTTGTCGAAGTAGGTGGCGACCGCGATGTACTGCTGGGAGGCGTAGAACTCGTTGCTGATCTGGTCGTGCAGCAGTTGGTGGAATTTGGTGTGTTCGGTCATGCGGCCCATCGTAGAGCCGAAAAATGGCTCTCACCAGCAAGTTCAGGCTAAGTAAGGCTAGTCTCGCCTGCGTTTGGGGACCCTTTCCACGACGGTCAGCCGGCGTCGACGAGGAGCTCGTCGGGGATGGGTTGACCTGCGCGGAGGAGGCCGAAGAACTCCTCGGTCTGCTCGTTGACCGGTAGCGCCAGCCCCTCGTCGGTGAAGGTGCTCTCGCCGGCGGGTGTCGTGGTCGTGATGGGGTCGCGAAGTGCGAACATGAGCGACGCGAGGTTCCAGATGTGATCTCGCTCATCGACCGTCAGTGCGTCGATGGCGCCGCCGACGAAACCGAAGAGCCGGAACGGATTGAGCAGCACCGTCGGACTGGTGGCGCGAGAGACCAGTGCCGCGAGGAATTTTCGCTGGTTGACCACACGCTCGAGGTCGGCTCGCGGGAAGGCGCGCGTTCGGACCAGACCCAGCGCCTGGCGCCCGTCGAGCCGATGGCAGCCCTTCGCAAGGCGCAGGCCCGCTTTCGGATCGTTCAGCGGCTGGTCGATACACATGTCGACGCCGCCGACCGAGTCGACGAGGGTGTCGAATCCGCCGAAACCGATTTCGGCGTAGTGGTCGATGTGGATTCCGGTGAGGTTCTCGACGGTCTGCACGAGCAGTGCCGGACCGCCGATGCCGAACGAGGCATTGAGCTTCAGGCTGCCGTGACCCGGAACCTCCACGTACAGGTCGCGCGGAATGCTCACCACGATCGCCTTGCCGCCGCCCGGGGGGTTGTGGACGAGCATGATCGTGTCGGTGCGGGAACCGGCGGCATCACCCGTGGCCAGCGCCCGGCGCTGTTCTTCGGTGAGATCGGCTCGGGAGTCGGTGCCGACGATGAGCCAGTTGGTGCCGGGTGTGTCCGACGGGCGTCCCGCGTAGGCGCGCAGCGCGTCGATGCGGTCGAGTCTCGAGTCGTAGTAGAACAGCAGTCCGACGGAACCGAGGACGACGACGAGCAGCAGGATCAGCAGGATCCTGCCGACGCGGACCGCGCGGCGGCCGGTGCGTCGGGGACGAGGCGGAGTGACCGGTCGTGGCGGCGCGGGTGGCCGGCCTGCGGACCGGTCACGGACGCGACGGTCCGCGTGCGGCGGACGGGGGCCGCGGGACCGATGGTCCGGAATCGGTTCGGGCTTCTGGGTGGGGGCATACCCGGCGGGACCGGGCCGCGCCGACGGGGACGGCCGGTCGGCAGGGGAGGGATGCGGTGGTCGGCCGCTGGGACCGGGGCCCGGAGCACGGCGCGGGTCGGGGCCGTGCGCGGGGATTCGCGGCATGGCCTGCGGATGAGCGGACGGAACACCGGCGCCGGGAGGTGGGCGGTGGCCTTGGCCGGGAGGCGGCCCCGGGCGCGGGGGCGGGCCCGCTGGCCGCCCGGACGGCATCGGCGGTCCGGGGCGACCTCGCCGGAGGATCGGCGGGTCCTGCTCGTTCATCCCATCAAATGTACGCATGGGCCGCCGTATCCGATGTCGGTCGGTTGGTGTGCCGATGTGGGCGTCGACTCCCCGGAGAGATCTGCCGCGGAGGTCTTGTTCCGGCCCGAACGGGGTACAGGACCGGCCATGACCGAGAAACACGTCGCCGAGGCCGGCGGCACCTCCGATGACACCGGGAGCGGCGATACCGGAACCGACGGTGGCCACACCCCGCTGCGTCGCGCCATCACCGGCAAGTTGTTGTTCCTGTTCATCCTGGGCGACGTCCTCGGCGCGGGGATATATGCGCTGGTGGGCGAGGTCGCCGGGGAGGTCGGCGGAGCGATCTGGGTTCCGCTCGCGCTGGCCCTCGCGCTGGCGATGCTGACCGCGGCGTCGTATGCAGAGCTCGTCACCAAGTACCCGCGGGCCGGTGGCGCCGCGGTCTTCGCGCGACACGCCTACCGCCATCCGCTGGTCTCCTTCCTCGTCGGATTCTGCATGCTGGCCGCCGGTGTGACGAGCGCGGCCGGACTCGCGCTCGCTTTCGCCGGCGACTACCTGCAGGTCTTTCTCGATGTGCCCACCACGGTCGCGGCGCTGGTGTTTCTCGTCGCGGTCGCGGCACTGAACGCCCGCGGGATCACCGAGTCCCTGCGAGCCAACGTGGTGATGACCGTCGTGGAGGTCTCCGGACTCGTCCTCGTCGTCGTGCTGGCCGGCATCGTGCTGGGTCGTGGTGATGGCGAGCCGCGGCGGGTGCTGGAGTTCACCGACGAGACCACACCGGCGCTCGCCGTACTCGGTGCCGCATTGCTCGCCTACTACTCGTTCGTCGGGTTCGAGACCTCGGCGAACATGGCCGAGGAGGTCCGCGACGTGCGCCGGGTGTACCCGAAGGCGCTGTTCGGCGCGCTACTCGCCGCCGGCGTGGTGTACGTGCTCGTCGGTCTGGCGGTGTCGGTGGTCGCACCACCCGAGCGGCTCGTAAAGTCGTCGGGTCCGTTGCTGGAGGTCGTCTCCATCGCCGATGTCGGGATACCCGACCGGGTGTTCTCCCTGATAGCGCTGATCGCCGTCGCGAACGGCGCGTTGCTCACGATGATCATGGCGTCGCGCCTGACCTTCGGCATGGCTCGTGACGGATTGCTCCCCGGCGCGCTCGCGAAGGTCTTGCCCCGTCGTCGCACGCCGTGGACGGCGATCGTGGCCACCACCGCCGTCGCGATGGTCCTCGCGGCAACGGGCACGGTCGCGGCACTCGCCGAGACCGTGGTGCTCCTGCTGCTGTTCGTGTTCGTCAGCACCAACGTCGCGGTTCTCGTGCTGCGCCGCGACCGGACGGACACCGACCACTTCCGGGCGCCGACGATCCTGCCGGTACTCGCGGTGATCTCCTGCGTCGTTCTCATGACGCAGCAGAGCGCATCGACCTGGTTGCGTGCGGGCATCCTGATCGTCGTCGGGCTCGGGCTCTACCTCCTCGCGCGGGTCACCGGGTCGGGTGGACGACCGGACGTCGACGATGATCGTGTCGACGACGACGCCGCCGAGCGACTCACGTGACGCGAATGTTGTTCGCGCGGTAGGCGTAACCCTCCTGACCGGGGTGCTCGTACTGGAACTCGACGCTCTGTCCCGGCGACAGGTTCCGGAAGCCGGTGCCGGTGATCTCGCTGTAGAACGCCCATGCCCCGCCCGGGGTGGCGTCCGAGTCGAGAACGCCCCAGCCCTCCTCGTCGTTCCAGAAACGCACGGTTCCAGAGGTGTTCGGCATGAGGGAGGTTGGAGGTGGCGGCGCCGGTGTCCCGGTGAGGGCCGTCTCTTCGATGGTCGTGAGACCGTCCGGGCCGGCGACACCCACGCTGTGCCACAGCGCTGTTCGGAACGCGCCGCTGCGAGTGCGGTCCGGCTGGGCGACATCGGACGGCCAGACCGACAGCGCCACATATCGACATCCGCGTTCCGGCGGAACAGCTATCGCATGGTCGAAGTCGACGACGGTCCCCGGACGCAAGCCGGGCAGGGACAGCTGGTCGAGATTCTGAACGGCCCGAACACGAACGACGAAAGTGGTTACATGAATGGCGCCGGACAGCGCCGGTGACGTGATGACACCCCAGCCCTCGTCGTGGTGCCATTCTCGGATCGTCCCGGTCATCGACATCGGTTCACCGTAGGCGCCGGGCCGGTGCCGCGACAGTCGATTTCCGTTGCGGGAGCGTCTTTCGACCGAGCAGCTCCGAATCGTGCTGCCATGATCGGTCCCCGCACGCTGCAAAACGCCTGCCCGCGAACCCGATTGGGCTCCCGGTCGATGTCGCGTGCGACAACGATGGGGACGAACCGATTTCGACGACCGGACCGGACCGGGCCGTCAGCGCTCCGCGAGCGAACCGATGTCGGGAGTGTCGGGGCCGAAGTGGCGGAAGAGGGCTCGGCGTCGGGCGCGGGCACCGGTCCATTCCAGATAGCGCGGGCCGGCCGGCGTTCGCGCGATGACCTGGTAGGTGAGGGTGTTGCGTATCCACGCGAGACCGAAGGCCCAGGGCAGGGCGGGCCGCAATCCGAGGTCGCGCATGCCGCGGACACCGAGGAAACCCTGCAGCATGCTGACCAGGCGGGCCCGGGTGTAGCGCGCGGCCAGCCGGGGGAACAGCCGGTAGTGCAGGCGATCCTGGGCGTCGACGATCGCCGTGGTGAGCGCCGCGCCTGCGTCGGTCACGTCGTGCTGTGCCAGCAGGACCGCGTAGCTCAGCTGGTGCTGCTCACGTTCGGAGTCGAAGAGCCAGTCGTCGTCGACCCCGATCAGCCAGCCGACGTACTTCCAGAGATGCATCAGCGCGCGGGAGTCGTCGCGGCTCACCGGGACGCCGAGGGCGCGGACCCCCATCATCAGTGCGCCGCTGAAGAGGTTCAGCGTTGCGGCGAGATCGGACTGGTTGATCGGCAGACCCCACTGGTCGATGTCCCAGCGGCCGTTGTGCTCGTACCTCTCGTTCACGAGCGCGTGCATGAGACGCACGTGGACGGTGAGCCGCCAGCCCGCGCCGTCGCGTGCCATGCCGCCCGGTTCGCCGACCGCGATGGCCCAGGTCTGTGTCTCGCCGAGCCGTCGGATGACGGTGTTCCCGGTGAGGCCGCCGGTTGCGACCAGCAGATCGGCGGGCCCGCCGAAGCGGTAGCCGCCGATCAGCGAGAGCTGCAAGAGGACGTCGTTGGCGTTCTGGCCGAACCGTCGGTAGACCGCGGCGCCGCGGTCGCAGAGATCGGGATCGACCCAGTCCGGGGTGTCTTCGACGAGGGCGAAGAAGTCGCGGAGGGCGGCCGGGGCGTCGGACGGCATGTCGCCGGCGAGCGCCTGCTCGAACTGGCGCATCGACACCCGGCCGTCGGCATCCCTCGGGAGACGCATGGCCCGGACCAGCGCCGCAGCGGGTTCGTCCCGTGCGCGCAGCCGGCGCCCGAGCCGAGCGAGCTCGTCGTCGGTGGGTTCGCGGAGATGGTTGTAGACCTTCAGGAGTTTGCCGATGCGTCGGCCGCGGGACTCGGCGGCTCGATGGCGTCGCGGAAACGGGAGGTCGGCCGGCGCGGCGGTCGGGCCGGGCGGCACATCGACGGTCATGAGACGAATCTATAGAATCATCTCACCGTGTTCAACATCGGTCCGGTAGGCGCGCAGTCGACGGGAGAGGGCGCCCGGTCGACGAGCGTCGGTCTCGTCATCCGACCCAGGACAGGTGGTCGCGGAGCAGTCCGTATCCGACGAAGGCCACCACGTCGATGACCGCATGGGCGACGACGAGTGGCCAGACGCGCCCGCTGACCTGGTAGAAGCGGCCGTAGACGACTCCCATGACCAGGTTGCCGACGCCGGCACCGAAGCCCTGGTAGAGGTGATAACCGCCGCGGAGGAGCGCGCTGGCCGCGAGCGACGCACCGTCGGACGCGCCGAGCTGACGCAACCGGGTGATGAAGTAGGCGACCACGACGATCTCCTCGGCGGCGGCGTTGCCGATGGCGATCAGCACGAGAACCGGCCACTCCCACCAGGTGTCGGCCTGGCTGGGCACGAGGCTCGCGTTGAGGCCGAGGGCGCGGGCCACGGCGACAAGGGCCAGCCCGGGGAGGCCGATGACGGCGGCGAGCACCAGCCCGGCGGGGACGTCGCGGCGCGGAGTCCACCGGCCCAGTCCGACGCGTGAGAGTCCGATCCCGCTGCGCCACAACAGATACACGCCCAGAGCGGCGATGGCGAACAGACGGAGCCCGCTCATGATCTGCCGGACGGCGTCGATGGGTCCGAGGTCGGAGCGACTGGGATTGAGGGCGACGGTCGTCTCGCCGATCCCACCGGCGAGCTGGGCCTCGAGCAGTGCCAGCGCCGCGGAGAGTGCCGAGAACGCGAACGTCAGGACGCCGACGATGACCAGCTCGACGATGATGCCGCGTCGTTCGATCCGGTCGGTGACCACCGGGATGCCGTGCGGGGACGGCTTCAGGTACTCGCGCAGGGCCATGCCGGTCAGCCTAAAACCCCGCGGTGGGCGGCGACATCGGCAGACGGCGCGCGTTGTCGCCGCGAGACGAGAGTCAGTCGGGCATCGAGTTCAGGAAGGGGCAACCCGCGAGGTTGCGCAGGGCGCGCGAGAGTTCGAACACGCCGGAGACCGGGCGGGCGAAGGGGAGCCGGACGTCGGAGTCGCCGTCGAGTCCCTCGATGCGGAACCGGATGCCGAATCGATCGAGCCCGAGTGGCCGCACCCGTCCGGTGCGCAGGTCGGCGGGGAGTTTGCGGACCAGCTGGCCGACGATGTCGGCGTGGTCGGAGTCGAGGTGCTCGAGCCAGCTGCCCTCGTGCTCCCAGAACGGGTCGGGGTCGGCGTCGGCGAGTTCGGTGGCAGGCACCGAGGCCGCGCCGTCCGACGAGGCGATCACCGCGGTGTCGACCTGCAGTCGCAACATCGATGCGCCGTGCCCGATGTCGAGCAGCCCGTCGTCGGGGTGTTCGGCGGCGATCTCGATCGCCAGGTCACGTTCCAGGTCGCGCGGCACCTCGTGCAGGGTGCCGTTCAGCCAGATCACCGACCGCACGCGTTCGCGCAGGTCGATGGGCGCCCAGTCGGTCACCTCGAGCATCGCGGGCACGCCCTCGGCCTCGTCGACTGCCCGCATGGCATCACCGGTGGTCGGGACGAGGACGAACGCCTGGGACTCGAAGAGGTGGACGACCTCGATCGGGGTGGCGTCGGCACCCTCGATGGCCAGGATGGCGGAACCGACCCGACGACAGGCCGTCTGGATCATCTCGGCATCCGTCGGGCGGTCGGTCGTCGTTCTCGTCATGACTGTCTCTCCGGTCGGCGTCGCGGGGGCGGCGGGCTTGAAAGGTAACCCTAACCTAAATTCCCAGAGCGCACGCGTCAATGGTTTCCGTGCGGATGCGTCGATGTCGGTCGAGCGCGAACGGTCCCGCCGGACCGGCTTCCACTAGGCTCGTGTGGTGCCTGTGATCGCCTACTTCGGCCCGCCCGGAACCTTCACCGAGATGGCACTCGACGCGGTCCTCGCCGCGCATCAGTCCAGTGCCGGCCTCGACCTGTCGGGCGGGATCGACCGGGTGGCCGCGTCGAGTCCCGCCGCCACGATTGCGATGGTCCGCAGCGGTGAGGCCGACTACGGCTGTGTGCCGATCGAGAGCTCGATGGAGGGTTCGGTGCCCGCGACGATGGATGCGCTGGTGCCCTCGACCTCCGATGACGCCGATGGGCGCGTGCAGGCGTTCGCGGAGACCGTGCTCGACATCTCCTTCACGATCGCCGCGGTCTCGCCGTTGCCCGCGGCTGAGGTCCGTACCATCGCCGCCTACCCGGTTGCGTCCGCGCAGGTGCGTCGTCGGGTGGGTGAGCTGTTCCCGAATGCGCAGTTCGTCATCTCGAGTTCGAATGCCGCTGCCGCGCAGGATGTTGCGGCCGGGAAGGCGGACGCCGCGGTCACCACCGGGCTCGCGGCCCGACTGTCCGGGCTCGTCGTGCTGGCCGACGGTGTCGCCGATGCGCGGGAGGCGACCACCCGATTCCTCTTCCTGGGGCGTCCGGGGATCCCGTTGCCCCGCACCGGCACCGACCGGACCTCGGTCATACTCGACCTGTCGAACGAACCGGGCAGCCTGATGGCGGCGATGAACGAATTCGCCTCGCGCGGAATCGACCTCACACGTATCGAGTCGCGCCCGCAGCGCGACGAGTCCCAGGGCCGCAGCATCGCCGGACGGTACCGGTTCTTCCTCGACGCCGTCGGGCACATCGACGACGCGGCTGTCGCCGAAGCGCTTGCCGCCCTCCAGCGCCGGTGCGAGCGCGTGGTGTTCCTCGGGTCGTGGCCCGCGGTGCGCACCACCGGCTCGGCACCACCCGATCACACGGAGTCGCTCGCCTGGGTCGAATCGATGCGACGAGGGGGCAAGTGATGGCACGCCTGCATCTGGTCCGACACGGCGAGACCACGTCGAACGTCATGCGCCGACTGGACACCGCCCTGCCCGGTGCCGCACTCACCGATTTCGGTGCGCGCCAAGGTGTTCGATTCGGCCTGGAGAACACTCCGGAACACCACGCGGTGCTGCTCAGCTCGCGCGCACTCCGTGCACGTCAGACCGCCGAGCTGATCGGATCGGTGTGGGATGTGGAGACCGCGGCCGTCGACGGAGTGCACGAGGTGCAGGCCGGTGACCTCGAGGACCGCACCGACCGCGAGTCGTACGAGGTCTTCCAGGACATCATGCATCGCTGGCACGACGGCGACCTCGACGCACGCATCCCGGGCGGCGAATCGCTCGCGATGGTCTACGACCGGTACCTGCCGACGGTCGAGGACCTCGCCGACATGTACCTCTCCGGACCGGACCAGCGCGATGTTTTCCTGGTGAGTCACGGTGCGGCCATTCGCCTGGTCGCCGCACGTCTGGCCGGCATCGACTCCCGGTTCGCCGCGGCAACCCACCTGGGCAACACCGGTTCCATCGAACTGGAGTACTCCGACGGACTGTGGGTGTGCCGGCGATGGGGTGCCGCGACGGCTCCGTTCGAGATCGTCGACGAGCCGCTCGTCGACGAACCGATGGGCTGAGGGCACGCCTCAAATGCCCAGGTAGCGACGCGTTGCAGTTCTCGGTGGAGCTCTACCCGGCCCGTGACGATGACGGCGAGCGACGACGGTGGCTCGCGGTGCGGGTGTTCGAACGACCCGCCTCGCAGGTGGGGGCCAGCACGGTCGTGGTGGGAATCGCACCGTCGGATTGAGGACTGCCTCGTATCTCGCGTGCCCGGCACTGGTGACGGCGGTGGCTTCGTTAGTCTTCTGGGATGGCACGGCAGGCTGAGGGCGCGCTACGTGGAATCACCCTGCAGCAATTGCGCTACTTCGTGGAGGTGGCAGCGGAGGGCTCGATCAGTGCCGCTGCGGACACGCTCTACGTGGCTCAACCGACCATGTCCGCGGCGCTCAAGGACCTCGAAAGTCGGCTTGGACGTTCATTGTTCGTCCGTTCGAACCGGGGAGTCACCCTCACCGACGACGGGGCGGAGTTTCTCGGCTACGCGCGCCAGGTCGTCGAGCAAGCGGAGCTGCTGGAACAGCGCTATCTCGGGCGCGGTCCCTCGCGCCGGCTCCTTGCCGTATCCACTCAGCATTATTCGTTCGTCGTTCACGCCTTTGCTCGCATGGTGAAAGCCTCTGACGCCGCCGAGTACGCGTTCAGTCTTCGGGAGACCCGGACGTGGGACATCATTGAAGATGTCCGCACTCTGCGGAGTGAGGTCGGCGTGCTCTATCGCAACAGTTTCAACGCGAACGTGATCAATAAGCTGCTCCGCGAAGCGGGCCTGACCTTTACGCCGCTGTTCTTCACGACACCGCACATCTTCATCGCCCGCACGAACCCCCTAGCCGGGAAAGAGAGTGTCACGCTGGAGGATCTCGAAGACCTGCCGCGGCTCACGTTCGACCAGGGCGTGAACAACTCGTTCTATCTCGCCGAAGAGATCCTCTCCACGCGTTCATCGAAGCAAGACATCCGCGTGAGCGACCGAGCGACCATCTTCAACCTGATGATCGGTCTCGGCGGTTACACCATCTCGACCGGCATCATCTCCGACGATCTGGATCCGTCGATTGTCGCTGTCCCACTCGACGTGGACGAACGCATCGAGATCGGTTGGATCAGGCATGGGTCGGTCTCATTGACCGCCCAGGCGGAGCGGTTCGTGGCGGAGATGCGCGACGTGGTCTCGAGCTTCGGAGTCGATCTCCTGACATAGCCGATTCCTATATCCAGCTATCGCACAGCCTAATTAGGCTATGGGAACGCCTCTATATAGACTGCTGTCAACGCCGCTTCGGTCCGCCGACTCTGGTTGTCGGCCTTGCCGACTGGCGCTCGGCCGTCGGGACCGACATCGAAGTGCCTCGAAACTCGGACAGTGAATCGTGCGGTCGCGCCCGTCGTCGAGCGCGGCGAAAGTGGATGGGGAATCTGATCAACATGACGGACGAATGTGTCTTCAGCATCGGTACGACGCGCTTCGACGAGGATTACACCCCGTCGAGCCGCTCTCGCGGGACGACGAACTTCGCGAATCTCGCACGCGGCGACGACCGTCAGCAGAACCTGCGCAATGCGGTGACGATGATGAACACCCGGGTCAACGAGCTGCTCCACTGGGACAATCCGCGCGGCGACCGTTACGAACTCGAACTCGACATCGTCTCGGTGGACCTGCATCTGACATCGGCCGGGGACGACGCCGCGTTTCCGGTGATCGAGGTGCTCGACGTGGACGTCGTCGATACCGCCACGGGCACCCGCACCGAGGGCATCGTCGGAAACAACCTCTCTTCCTACATTCGCGACTACGATTTCAGCGTTAGGCTCCCTGAGCACCAGACGACAGGTGTTCCCAGCGACTTCGGCGATCTGCACGGACAGGTCTTTCAGCGTTTCCTCGAATCGGACGAGTACCGCAAACGGTTCCCCCAGCCGCCGGTCATCTGCATCAGCGTCTCGACGTCGCGAACCTACACCCGGCTCACGAACCACCACCCGATTCTCGGGGTGGAGTATGTGGCGGACGCGCTGTCGCTCACCGATGAGTACTTCGGCAAGATGGGGCTCACGGTCCGCTACTTCATGCCTCCGGGTTCCGTTGCCCCGCTCGCCTTCTACCACCGCGGCGATCTGCTCAACGACTATTCGTTCATAGCGCTCGCGGGAACGGTCGCGACGATGGAGACGTTCCAGAAGATCTACCGTCCGGAGATCTACAACGCGAACGCGGCGGCGGGAGAGGTGTACCGGCCGAGTCTCGACTACAGCAACTACTCGCTTCCGCAGGTGACCTACGACCGTGTCGAGCGCACTCAGCTCGCGTCCATCCAGGGAAAGCTCACCGAGGTGAGTCTCATGAAACCGTACGGCGATGTCCTACAGCGCTGGGCGACAAAGCAATCGGCCTGATCACGCGAGAAATGAGGTACCCGAGATGAACACGCTCCTGCCTGCCACGATCGTCGGCAGCCTGCCCAAGCCCTCGTGGCTCTCCGAGCCAGAGAAGCTCTGGTCCCCGTGGAAGTTGGCCGACGACGAACTGCGGCAAGGGAAGCTCGACGCCCAGACGCTCGCGGCACACGATCAGAGTCGCGCCGGGCTCGACATCATCAGCGATGGTGAACAGACGCGCCAGCACTTCGTGACGACGTTCATCGAGCACCTCAGTGGCGTCGATTTCGACCGTCGCGAAACCGTGCGCATCCGCGACCGCTACGACGCGAGCGTCCCGACGGTTGTCGGTGCGGTAACTCGCGAGAAGTCCGTCTTCGCAGGTGACGCGAAGCGGCTTCGCGCCGAGACCGATCAGCCGATCAAGTGGGCTCTGCCCGGTCCGATGACGATGGTCGACACTCTCTTCGACGACCACTACCGGAGTCGCGAGCAGCTCGCGTGGGAGTTCGCGACCATCCTGAACCAGGAAGCGAAGGACCTGCAGGCGGCCGGCGTCGACATCATCCAGATCGACGAGCCCGCGTTCAACGTGTTCTTCGACGAACTGAAGGACTGGGGTGTCGCAGCGCTCGAGCGTGCGACCGAAGGGCTGAGCTGCACGACCGCCGTTCACGTCTGTTATGGCTACGGCATCAAGGCCAACACCGACTGGAAGGCGACGCTGGGGGCTGAGTGGCGCCAATACGAGGAGTCGTTCCCGCTGTTGCAGCAGTCATCGATCGACATTGTGTCGCTGGAGAGTCACAACTCGCGGGTTCCTGTCGAGGTGATCGAACTGCTTCGCGGAAAGACGGTCATGCTGGGCGCCATTGACGTGGCCAGCGACGCCATCGAGACGCCGGAGGACGTCGCAGCGACGTTGCGCAGCGCACTCCCGTTCGTCGACAAGAACAAGCTTTACGCGAGCGGGAACTGCGGTATGGCGCCGCTCGCTCGTGGCGTCGCACGGCAGAAGATGGTCGCGCTCGCCCAGGGCGCTGCCCTGCTTCGCAAAGAGCTCTCCTAAACTTCAAGCGGCACGGTAGCGCCCCATAGAGTGG
>NZ_LIYC01000057.1:0-21600 GCF_001418765.1 Gordonia sp. HS-NH1 | reverse complement strand
TTTACGCAACAGCCCGATATGCCCGATCGGGTTCTCTCCGGAGGGTGGTTATCCGACCGGGGCCGTCCGTCCTCAGACTCCGAGGGCGGCCCGCTGTCGACCGAGCTCCGCGCGATAGCGCTCGACATTCCTCATCTTGATGCTCTCGTACCCGCGGACCATGTCCGGGAGTTCCACGAGTTCGATCGCCGCGGGCACCTGGGCTTCGCCGATCCGCCTGCTGGCGAACGCATCCACCACGGCGTCGACGAGTTCGCGGTATTCGACGATCAACTCTCGTTCGGTTCGTCGGATCTCGCTGCGGCCGAACGGGTCCAGTCGGGTCCCGCGGAGCCGCTTCATCGTGGCGAGTGCTTTCAGTGGGGTGTCGGCCCATGACCCCAACGCCAACTTCTGGCGCATTCCCATGCTGCGCAGGGTCGGCGGATGCAGCCGGACGGCGACCTCGGCGTCGGCGCCGAACTCGTCGGCGATGCGTGCGGCGAACGACGGGTCCTGCGTGAGCCGGGCGACCTCGTATTCGTCCTTGTAGGCCATCAGCTTGTACAGGTTCCGCGCGACCGCCCCGGTGAGCGCGGCGTTTGGCGCGGTGCGATGCACGCGGCCCACCGCATCGAGGTAGGTGCGCGCGTACCGCTCGTCGGAGTGGGCGGTGAGCTCGTCGTACCGGATCGCGATGGTGCGGCGGAGCTCGTCGTCGATGCTCCCCAGTCCGGCGACCACCTCGAGTGCGTGGCCGCTCGGTTCGATCTCGGCGACGCCACGGCCGTGCAGGCCGTCGATGGTGGCGGTCACCGAGTCGGGATCGGACACGATCTGCCGGCCGCGACGGAAGGCCTGCACGTTGGCGTCGACCGCCACACCGTTGAGCGCGATCGCGCGCTCGATCGACGACGCCGTGATCGCAAGTGCCCCGGCTTGATACGCGGCGCCCGCCATGACCATGTTGGCGTACTGTTCGTCGCCGAACAACGCCGTGGACAACGCCCCGGAGTCGAGGTACACCGTGCGCGTCACCCGATCGTCGATCGCGGAATGGACCGCGGAGTCGGACGGGAAGCCGACGGAGGTGTCGATGACCATCAGTCCGGTCGGCACCTGGGTGGTCGACACGACCGCGACCGTCTTCTCGGGAGCGGCGACCTTGAGGTTGACCGGGTCGGTCCCGACCAGCGGATCGCACACGAGGTACAGGTCGCAGTCCTCGGACGCCACCTTGGCGGCCTGCTCCAGCGGACGCGGGGTCACCTTGATGTCGCTGACCACCGCGCCGCCCTTCTGGGCGAGTCCGGTCATGTCGACGGTCCGGGCCGAGTGCCCGTCGAGGACGGCCGCGGTGGCGAGGACCTGGGAGACGGTCACCACCCCGGTGCCGCCGACGCCCGTGATGCGCAGCGAGAAGGTGTCGCGAAGGGTGGGGACCGCCGGCGTCGGCAGCACTGATTCCGCCAGATCGGCTGCGCGCGTTCGGATGCGATCGGCGCCGGGGGTGACGGTCACGAACGACGGGCAGTCGCCCTGCAGGCACGAGAAGTCGAGGTTGCAGGAACTCTGATCGATCGTGGTCTTGCGTCCGAACTCGGTCTGCACCGGGTGCACCGAGAGGCAGTTCGACTTCTCACCACAGTCTCCGCACCCCTCGCAGATGCGTTCGTTGATCATGACACGACGGGTGGGGGTGGGCACGGTGCCGCGCTTGCGCTTCCGGCGCTTCTCGGCGGCGCAGTGCTGGTCGTGGACGAGGACCGTGACCCCTGGCACGGCCGCGAGTTCGGTCTGCACCTCGAGCAGGTCATCGCGGTGACGGATCTGGATCTGCTCGGGGAGGCCAAGTGTGCGAACGTGTTTGGGGTCGTCGGAGGTGACCACGATCCGGGCGACACCCTCGTCGAGCAGCAACGACGTCAACCGGGGGAGGGTCATCGCGCCCACCGGGTCCTGCCCGCCGGTCATGGCCACGGTGCCGTTGTAGAGGAGCTTGTAGGTGATGTTCTCACCCGACGCCACGGCCGCCCGTAACGCCAGGGACCCGGAGTGCATGAAGGTCCCGTCGCCGACGTTCTGGACGAAGTGGTCCGCGGAGACGAACGGCGCCATGCCGATCCACTGCGCGCCCTCGCCGCCCATCTGGGTCACCCCGGCGATGTCGCCGACCTGTCGCGGGTCCATCAGCAGCACCATCGCGTGACAGCCGATGCCGGCGCCGACCAGGGTGTTCTCCGCGACCTTCGTGGAACTGTTGTGCGGACAGCCGGAGCAGAAGTACGGAGTGCGCACGGCCAGCGGGAGTTCGATCCGGGTGCGGCGTGCGGCCTTGCGGTCGAGCCAGATCTGCGCGGCGTCGACCCCGTGGCGGGCGAGTCGGTCGGCGAGTCCGCGTGTCACCGCGTCGACGTCGAGTTCGCCGAAGCGGGAGAACAAGGTCGAGCCGTCCTCGTGGACCTTGCCGACGATGCGCGGGGCGCGGGGGTGACGGAACAGGATGTCGCGCATCATCGTCTCGATGAAGTCCCGCTTCTCCTCGATCACGATGACCTCGTCGAGATCGCCGGTCGCCGTGTCGAACATGAACCGGTTCAGTATCTCTCGTTCGATCGGGTAGACCATGCCGAGCTTGAGGATGCGAATGCCGAGCCGGCGCAGATCGTCGTCGTCGATGTGCAAGAGGCGCAGTGCCTCCCGGAGGTCGAGGTAGGTCTTCCCGGCGGCGACGATGCCGATACGGTCATCGGGGCTCGAGACCACGATCCGGTTGAGACCGTTGAGCCGGGTGTACTCCTGGGCACGCGGAAGCCGGGTGGTGAGCTGATTCTGTTCGAGTTCCATGAGGTTGGCGCCGAGTAGCCGTCCGCTGGGCACATGCGGGCTCGTCCCGAGCTCGCCGAAGACGGGCACGATGCGGTCGGGGTCGACGTGCGCGGTCGACGCACCGTCGGCGACATGCGCGGAGATCTTGAGCGAGGTCCACAGTCCGCTGGTGCGGCTCATGATCGCCGCATGGACGCCGAGGTCCAGGATGTCCTGGGAGTCGGCGGGATAGAGGATCGGGATGTACAGGTCGGCCAGAGCCATCTCCGACGCACACGGGACCGTGGAGGACTTCGCGCCCGGGTCGTCGCCGACGAGCGCGACCGCGCCCCCGGCGGAATGGGTTCCGATGAGGTTGGCGTGACGCAGTGCGTCCGTCGCGCGGTCGAGGCCGGGGGCTTTGCCGTACCAGTACCCGACGACGCCGTCGCGGGGCAGCCCGTCGGCGGACGGTGACAGCACGCTGCCGGCGGTGACCTGGGCCGCGAGCTGGGAGCCCATCACCGAAGTCGCGGCGAGCTCTTCGTTGAGGCCGGGCCGATGGATGATGTCGTACGGGGCGAGATACTCGCGGCGCCGAGCCAGCTCGAGGTCGTAACCGGCGAGAGGGGAGCCCTCGTAGCCGGAGATGAACGACGCGGTCCGGAGGCCGGAGCGGCGGTCGACGCGGGCGCGGTCGCGGACCATGCGCACCAGGGCCTGGATTCCGGTGAGGTAGATGTCGCCGGCGTCGCGCGTGTAGCGGTCGTCGAGCGAGAACCCGGCGACTGCTGCCTCCGTGGGCCGCTGGTCGGGGGTGGGGACGTGCTCGAAGCGAGCGCGATCGTCTGCGAGGGTCATGGGGTCACCTGGCCTTCTACGTGCGGTGGCCGGACCGGGGTTCCCGGTTTGTCGGCGCATCGGTTGTGGCGGCCCGGGGGTGGTGGGCCTGCCACAACACTACGAGAAGACGTGACGCCCGTCACGTCACGGCTGCCCGGGCTGCAGGGGTGTCGTGGACAGATCCGCACGTGACACGGGCCACTGCATCGCGTACCATCACTTTCAGTTAATGCCAACTAACTGAAGGGTCGACGGTGACCAGCACGCTCGACGGCTTCCGGGCCGCACACCTGCGCAATCTCGACCTGCTCGGCGAACGCCTCCGAGACGTCTCCGCCGGCGGTGGCGCCAAGGCGCGCGAACGCCACGTGGCTCGCGGCAAGTTGCTGCCCCGGGATCGGGTCGACGGTCTGCTCGACGTCGGATCGCCGTTCATCGAGGTCGCCCCGCTCGCGGCCTTCGGCATGTACAGCGACAAGGTGCCCGCCGCGGGGGTCATCGCGGGCGTCGGTCGCGTCGCGGGTCGTGAGTGCATGATCGTCGCCAACGACGCGACGGTGTCCGGTGGCACGTACTACCCGGTCACGGTCAAGAAGCACCTGCGCGCGCAGGAGATCGCAGCGGCCAATCGGCTGCCGTGCATCTACCTCGTCGATTCGGGCGGTGCGATGCTGCTCCAGCAGGACGAGGTGTTCCCCGATCGCGATCATTTCGGCCGCATCTTCTACAACCAGGCGACCATGAGCGCGGCGGGAATCCCACAGATCGCCGCGGTCCTCGGATCTTCGACCGCCGGCGGTGCCTACGTCCCGGCGATGAGCGACGAGACGGTGATCGTGCGTAATCAGGGCACCATCTTCCTCGCGGGTCCGCCCCTGGTGAAGGCGGCGACCGGTGAGGACGTCTCGGCGGAGGACCTGGGCGGCGGCGCGATGCACTCGTCGGTGTCGGGTGTCACCGACCATCTCGTCGACAACGACCAGCAGGCGCTCGCCAAGGTCCGCGAGATCGTCGCGACCCTCGGCCCCCGCGAGGCCCCGCAGTGGGAGACCGTCCCGGTGCGTGAGCCGCTGCGGCCGCAGACCGACATCTACGACGTGGTGCCCACTGACCCACGAACCCCCTACGACGTGCGTTCGGTCATCGAGATCCTGTGCGATGGAGGTGAATACACCGAGTTCAAGGCGAACTACGGCACCAGTCTCGTGACCGCTTTCGCCCATCTGCACGGTCACCCGGTGGGGATCATCGCCAACAACGGCGTGCTGTTCAGCGAATCCGCGCTGAAGGGGGCGCATTTCATCGAACTGTGTGACCAGCGCCGAGTCCCGTTGCTGTTCCTGCAGAACATCACCGGTTTCATGGTCGGCAAGGCCTACGAGCAGGGCGGCATCGCCAAGAACGGGGCCAAGATGGTCAACGCGGTGGCCTGCGCGCGCGTCCCCAAGTTCACCGTCATGGTCGGCGGCTCGTTCGGCGCCGGAAACTACTCGATGTGCGGGCGCGCGTACTCGCCGAGGTTCCTGTGGATGTGGCCCAACGCCCGCATCTCGGTCATGGGCGGACCGCAGGCCGCCGACACCCTCGGAACCGTGCGGCGCAACCAGATCGAGCGGTCGGGTGACGACTGGACGGCCGACGACGAAGAAGCGTTCAAGGCTCCGATCCGCGAGCAGTTCGAGCGACAGTCCGACGCCTATTACTCGACGGCGCGGTTGTGGGACGACGGCATCGTCGACCCCGCGCAGACCCGGACCCTCCTCGGCCTCGCCCTCGAGACAGCCCGTTACGCACCACTCGCCGAACCGCGCTACGGCGTCTTCCGGATGTGATCGCCGATGCCGAATCAGCTCCCCCCGGAACCGCTCAGCCCGAACGTGTTCTGCACCGCCGCCCCGTCCCGCCGACCCCGAGGACCCCGACCGTGAGTACCAGACCCATCCGAAGTGTCCTGGTGGCCAACCGTGGTGAGATCGCCTGCCGGGTGATCGCCACGTTGCGGCACATGGGAATACGCAGCATCGCCGTCTACTCCGATGCCGATGCGCAGGCCCGGCACGTCCGCGAGGCCGACGTCGCCGTCCACATCGGTCCGGCCGCTGCGACCCAGAGCTATCTCGACATCGTGGTCGTGGTCGACGCGGCGCGCAAGACCGGTGCCGACGCCGTCCACCCGGGGTACGGATTCCTCTCGGAGAACCAGAAGTTCGCGGCGGCGCTCGCGGAGGCGGGCATCGTCTTCATCGGGCCGCCCGCCGAGGCGATCGGGACGATGGGTGACAAGATCACCGCCCGGGCCGCCGTTTCCGCACGCGACGTGCCGGTGGTGCCGGGTCTGTCGCGTCCCGGCCTGACCGACGGCGATCTCATCGCCGCGGCGCCGGACATCGGTTTCCCGATTCTGATCAAGCCCAGCGCGGGTGGCGGCGGCAAGGGCATGCACCGCGTCGCCGAACCGTCCGAATTGCCGGCGGCCCTGCAACGAGCCCGGCGCGAGGCCGCCGCCGCGTTCGGCGACGACGCACTGTTCCTCGAGCACTTCGTCGACACCCCGCGTCACATCGAGGTGCAGGTGCTCGCCGACGAGTACGGGAACGTCATCCATCTGGGCGAACGCGAGTGCTCACTGCAGCGACGGCACCAGAAGGTGATCGAGGAGGCGCCCTCGGCGCTGCTCGACGCCGAGACCCGGGCACGCATCGGCGAGGCAGCCTGCGATGCCGCCCGTAGTGTCGGCTACACCGGCGCGGGGACGGTCGAGTTCATCGTGTCGGCGCACCGGCCGGACGAGTTCTTCTTCATGGAGATGAACACGCGACTGCAGGTCGAGCACCCGGTGACCGAGTCCGTCACCGGAGTCGACCTCGTGGAGCAGCAGATCCGCGTCGCCCGCGGCGAGGTGCTGGGTCTGCGGCAGGAGGCGATCACCATGCGCGGCCACGCGATCGAGGCTCGCGTGTACGCCGAGGACCCCGCTCGTGGCTTCCTGCCCACCGGCGGCACGATCGAACATCTCGTCCATCCCGACATCACGCCGGGCAGCGGCATCCGTGTCGACTCGGCCATGCTCGACGGTCTGCGCGTCGGCAGCGATTACGACCCCATGCTCGCGAAGGTCATCGCCCATGGAACCGACCGGGAGGAGGCGCTGGAACGCCTCGATCAGGCGCTGGCCCAGACTCGGGTCCTGGGCGTCGTCACCAACATCGACTTCTGCCGCTTCGTCCTGCGTCAGCAGGCCGTCGTGGACGCCGATCTCGACACCGAGCTGCTCGATCGTCTCGTCACCGATTATGCTGCGCCGGAGCCCATCCCCGAGGCCCAGGTGCTCGTCGGCCTGGCCCGGATCGGGACGCGCGATGCCGGTGACGTCTGGTCCTCCGCGGTCGGTTGGCGGGTCGGTCGTCCCGCCCCGGTGATCACCCGCCTCGTCGCCGGTGGGCGCCACTCGACGGTCTCGATCCAGGTCGATGCCGCCGACGCCCGATCCATCTCGGGAACCGCGACCGTCACCTTCGACGACGAAGCGCAGGCGTCGTGGACCGGTCACGTGGTCTACCTGCCGGCGCAACCCGGCGACGTCAGGGAGTCCGACCGTCTGGTCGTCGACGGGGTGTCACAGTCGTGGTCGAGTGTCCGCGTCGGCGAGAGCTGGTGGGTGGCAGGACCATCGGGTACCTGGGTGCTCGAACTCGCCCGGCCCCTCCTCGACGAGGCGGCCGCCGAGCACGCCGGTGAGATCACCAGCCCGATGCCGGGCACCGTGGTCGCCGTCGCCGCCGAGACCGGCGACGACGTGTCCGCCGGCCAGTCGATCGTCGTCGTCGAGGCGATGAAGATGGAGCACGCACTCACCGCGCCGGTGGACGGCTCCGTGGACATCTCGGTGAAGGCCGGCGACAAGGTCGATGCGGGACAGATCCTCGCCGTCGTCACGCCCGCCGGTCCCCTTGATCCCTGAGGTGCGAGGAGCGAAAGCGACGAGCCACGAAGGGCTCGGAACCAACCTCGAACGTCTTTGAAGTAGAAGGATTCACATGGAACTCACCCAGGAGTACACCGACCTCATCGCGACGGTCCGCGACTTCGCGCAGACCGTGGTGGCGCCGGTGGCCGCGAAACACGATGCCGAGCACAGTTTTCCGTACGACGTCGTGGCCCAGATGGGCAAGATGGGGCTCTTCGGCCTCCCGTTCGACGAGGAATACGGTGGCATGGGCGGCGACTACTTCGCCCTGTCGCTGGCACTGGAGGAGCTCGGCAAGGTCGACCAGTCCGTCGCCATCACGCTGGAAGCCGGTGTGAGCCTGGGCGCCATGCCGATCTACCGCTTCGGCAGCGAGGAGCAGAAGCAGCGGTATCTGCCCGAACTCACCGCGGGCACCGCTCTCGCGGGCTTCGGCCTCACCGAACCCGGTGCCGGATCCGACGCGGGCGCCACCGCGACCACCGCCCGCGACGACGGCGACTCGTGGATCATCAACGGCGGCAAGCAGTTCATCACCAACTCCGGCACCGACATCACCTCGCTGGTCACCGTGACCGCGGTGACCGGGGTGAAGGAGAACGGCAAGAAGGAGATCTCGACCATCATCGTGCCCTCCGGCACGCCGGGTTTCACCGCCGAGCCGGCGTACAACAAGGTCGGGTGGAACGCCTCGGACACACACCCGTTGACCTTCACCGACGTACGGGTTCCCAAGGAGAACCTGCTCGGTGTCCGCGGACGCGGGTACGCCAACTTCCTGTCGATCCTCGACGAGGGGCGCATCGCGATCGCGGCCCTCGCGACCGGCGTCGCGCAGGGCTGCGTCGACGAGAGCGTGAAGTACGCCAAGGAACGTCAGTCCTTCGGCAAGGCGATCGGCGAGTACCAGTCGGTGTCGTTCGCGATCGCCCGGATGGAGGCCCGCGCCCATGTCGCCCGCACCGCCTACTACGACGCGGCGGCGAAGATGCTGGCGGGCAGGCCGTTCAAGAAGGAGGCGTCGATCGCCAAGATGATCGCCAGTGAGGCGGCGATGGACAACGCGCGGACGGCGACCCAGATCCACGGCGGATACGGCTTCATGAACGAATACCCCGTCGCCCGCCACTACCGCGATTCCAAGATCCTCGAGATCGGCGAGGGCACCACCGAGGTGCAACTCATGCTGATCGCCCGTGAGCTGGGTTTCGCATGAGCGGCAGACAGGTATCCGCCCCGGTGGAGAACGGTGGGGCCGAGGGGCGCCGAATCGTCCAGCGGGGGCTGTGGTTCGAGGAATTCGACGAGGGCACGATCTACGAACACCGTCCCGGACGCACCGTCACCGAGGCCGACAACGTGCTCTTCACCACGTTGACGATGAACACGCAAGCGCTGCATCTCGATGCCGCCTGGTCGGCGGAACAGCCGGGTTTCGGCGGGCAGCGCCTGATCAATTCGATGTTCACCCTGTCGACGATCGTGGGACTGTCGGTCTCGCAACTGACCCAGGGCACCCTCGTCGCGAACCTCGGATTCAGCGAGGTCGCATTTCCGGCGCCGCTGTTCGCGGGCGACACGCTCTACGCGGAGACCGAGTGCACGGGTAAACGCGAATCGCGGTCGCGCCCGGGCGAAGGCGTGGTGAACTTGACCCACATCGGACGCAACCAGCACGGCGAGGTCGTCGCCCGCGCCGCACGAGCAACGCTGGTGCGCAAGCAACGGACGGAGTGACGACGATGTTCTTCGAGGACCCACCCGGCGGCCCGGTCAATGCAGGTCAGAACCGGGCAGGTCAGAATTGGGCAGGTCACGGACCGGTGGGACCGCAACTCGCCAACGCGTGGTTGCCGCCCGGGCCGGCCCTGTTGTTCTGCCCGGCCGACCGTCCCGAGCGATACCAGAAGGCCCTCGACCGTGCCGACGTGGTCATCATCGATCTCGAGGACGCGGTGTCGCCGGCGAACCGCGTCGTGGCCCGCGAGGCCCTCGTCGCCCATCCCGTGGATCCGGATCGCACCATCGTGCGGATCAACCCGGCCGGTACCGGCGATTATCGACGGGATCTCGCGGCCGTGGCGGAGACGAACTACCGGGTGGTGATGCAGGCCAAGGCCGAGGACGTCTCCTCGATACTGGACACCGCGTTCCAGACGATCGCCCTGATCGAGACGCCGCTCGGCGCGACCCGGGCACGCGACATCGCCGCGACCTCCAATTGCATCGGACTGATGTGGGGGGCAGAGGATCTCGTCGCCGGTCTCGGGGGCACGTCGAGCCGGTTCGGTCCCGGCGAATCCCGCCCCGGTGAGTACCGGGACGTCGCGAGCTGGGTGCGCTCGATGGTCCGCATCGCGGCCGCGGCGCACGGAAAATTCGCCGTCGACTCCGTGCACCTCGACATCGACGACGTCGACGGACTCGTGGCCGAGGTCCGCGACGCGGTGGCATTGGGTTACACCGCCACCGCGTGTATCCATCCGTCCCAGGTCGACCACATCCGGGACGGATACCGACCGTCCGATGAGGCGGTCGCTTGGGCGCGCAAGATCCTCGACGGTGCCGCCGAACACGCCGGCGGGGTGTTCAGCCTCGACGGCCAGATGATCGACGGGCCCGTCCTGCGCCAGGCCGAGGTCGTCCTCTCCCGCGTCAGCGGTACGCGTCCCGATCCCGCCGGCGAGAACTGACCCACGCACCCCAATCCAGCCGGGCGTCGACGCCCGAAGACAGACCGGAGCAGAACATGAGCACCGAGGCTCACCCGACGACCGCACACACGCGCGGCGAGGAGACACCGGCCCTGCTCACCGAGACCATCGGCGCCACTCTGGCCCGCACGGTCGAGACCTACGGTGACCGGACGGCCTTGATCGACGCCGCGGCGCGACGGGAATGGCGATATTCGGAGTTCCACCGTGACGTGCGCGCGGTCGCGGCGGGACTCCTGCGACTCGGTGTGTCGGTCGGTGACCGGGTCGGGCTGTGGTCGCCGAACCGGTTCGAGTGGGTTCTGACGCAGTACGCCGCCGCCGAGATCGGCGCCGTGCTGGTCAATCTCAACCCCGCCTATCGCCAGAACGAGATCGAGTACGCGCTGCAGCAGTCCGGGACGAGTGTGGTGCTGGCCGCCGACAGTTTCAAGGACTCCGCGTACGCATCGATGTTGGCGCAGGCGCGTCCCCGGTGCCCCGAACTGCGTGAGGTGGTGCTGTTCGGTTCCGACGAGTGGGACGCGTTGTGCGTCGAAGCGAGTGCCGAGGAGCTCGAACGCGTCTCCGAGGTGGCCGCGTCACTGTCGCCCGACGACCCGATCAACATCCAATACACCTCGGGCACCACAGGATTCCCGAAAGGGGCGACGCTGTCACACCGCAACATCGGGAACAACGGGTACCTCGTCGGCGAACTGCTGAACTACACCGCCGACGACCGGATCTGCCTGCCCGTGCCCTTCTACCACTGCTTCGGCATGGTGATGGGCAACCTCGCGGCGACGAGTCACGGCGCGGCGATGGTCATCCCGGCGCCGGCATTCGACCCGCGAGCCACCCTCGAAGCGGTTGCGGAGTACCGCTGCACGAGTCTGTACGGCGTGCCGACCATGTTCATCGCCGAGCTCGACCTGCTCGACGACGGGCTCGACGTCGACCTGTCGAGCCTGCGTACCGGCATCATGGCGGGATCGCCGTGTCCGGAGTACGTCATGCGACAGGTCGTCGACCGCATGCACATGCGCGAGGTGTCGATCTGTTACGGCATGACCGAGACGTCGCCGGTGTCGACGCAGACGCGGGTCGACGATCCGCTCGAGCTGCGTGTCACCACCGTCGGCCGGGTCGGGCCGCACCTGGAGATCAAGATCGTCGACCCCGGTACCGGAGAGACCTCCGGACGTGGCGAGACCGGTGAACTGTGCACGCGCGGTTACTCGGTGATGACCGGTTACTGGAACGAACCGGAGAAGACCGCCGAGGCCATCGACGCCGACGGCTGGATGCACACGGGCGACCTCGCCGACATGGACGACAACGGTTATGTCCGGATCACCGGACGCATCAAGGACATGGTGATCCGCGGTGGTGAGAACATCTATCCCCGCGAGATCGAGGAATTCCTCTACACCCATCCCGACATCCTCGACGCCCAGGTCATCGGGGTGCCCGACGAGAAGTACGGTGAGGAACTGATGGCGTGGGTGCGGTTGCGCGACAGCGCCTCCGGGTTCACGGCGGACGACCTGCGCGAGTTCGCCACCGGCAAGATCGCGCGGCACAAGATCCCACGCTATGTCCACGTCGTCGAGGAGTTCCCGATGACCGTCACCGGAAAGGTCCGCAAGGTGGCGATGCGGGACGAGGCGGTCTCGATCCTCGAGCAGCTGCGGTGATGACCACCGATGACGCGGCGCGGACCGCGGACACTCGGATGAACCGCTTCGCGCAGTTCGTCCACGAGCGATTCGGGTTCGACACAGGCGATTACGACGATCTGTGGTCGTGGTCGGTGCGGCGGCCGGCAGAGTTCTGGCGCGCGGTCTGGGAGTTCTTCGACGTCGACGCCCTCGCCGCCGAACCTCTCGGAGACTCCGACGAGGCGGTACTCGCCGACGACCGGATGCCCGGCGCCGGCTGGTTTCCCGGGGTTCGCCTGAACTACGTCGACCAGATCCTGCGACACGCACACCTGCCCGGCGCCGCGATCGTCGGCATCGACGAGGCGGGTGAACGATCGGAGATCGCGTGGGCTGATCTGCCGTCGCAGGTCGCAGGCCTGGCCTCGACCCTCCGTGCGCACGGGGTGGGTCCCGGTGACGTGGTCGCCGCCTACCTGCCCGACATCCCCGAAGCCGTCATCGCCTTCCTCGCCACGGCATCCCTGGGGGCGGTCTGGTCCGGATGCGGTCAGGATTATGCGCCCCTGGGTGCGGCGGGTCGCCTCGGCCAGCTCGCGCCGAAGGTGCTGTTCACCGCGGCCGGCTATCGCTACAACGGCAAGGTCGTCGACAAGCGCGCCGACAGTGCCGAACTGGCGACGCTGCTGCCGAACCTCCTCGCGCACATCACGATCGGCGACACCGGCGCCTCGTCGTCCACCGTCGACTACGCCGAGGCCGTGGGCGGTGACCCCGTCGACTTCCGGCCGGTGCCGGTCGCCTTCGACCATCCGCTGTGGGTGCTCTTCAGTTCCGGGACGACCGGACGGCCCAAAGGGATCGTGCACGGGCACGGGGGAGTCCTCCTGGAGCATCTGAAAGCCGGTGCCCTGCACGGCGACCTGGGCGCGGACGACGTGTTCTTCTGGCAGACCGCGCTGAGCTGGATGATGTGGAACTATCAGGTCGCCGGACTCCTCTGCGGTTCGCGCATCGTCTGCTACAGCGGTTCGCCCCTGTATCCCGACCCCGACCGGCTCTGGCAGATCGTCGACGACGAACGGGTCACCTACTTCGGTACAAGTCCCGGGCAGTTGCAGGCCTCGCGGAAGGCGGGCCTCGAGCCGGGTCGCCGGCACGACCTGCGCCGGCTGCGGACCCTCGGCAGCACCGGATCCTCCCTCGCCGCAGATCTTTTCACCTGGGTCGATGACCACGTCCGAGCCGGCCTGCCCATCTCGTCGATCAGCGGCGGCACCGACATCGTGTCCGCGTTCGCCGGCGGGTCGTCGGGGGTGCCGGTCGTGCCGGGCGAACTGTCGGTCCGCTACCTCGGTGTGGCGCTGGAGAGCTGGTCGCCGGACGCGCGCCCGCTGGTGGGGGAGGTGGGCGAGCTCGTCGTCACCGCGCCGATGCCGTCGATGCCCGTGGGTTTCTGGGACGACCCCGACGGTGCGCGGTACCGCGCCGCGTACTTCGCCCACGAGTGGGAGGGCGGTGCGTCGAATCCCGACAAGCCGGTCTGGCGTCACGGCGACTGGGTGACCGTGACCGAGCGCGGGTCGCTGGTGATCCACGGACGCAGCGACGCGACGTTGAACCGCCACGGGATTCGCATGGGATCGGCCGACATCTACGAGGTCGTCGAGGCGCTCGACGAGGTCGCGGAGGCCTTCGTGCTCGGCGTCGACGGGCCGGACGGTGCCTACTGGATGCCGCTGTTCGTCACCCTGGTCCCCGGCGCGACGCTCGACGACGCGCTGATCGACCGGATCGCGGCCGCGGTCCGCGACCGTCTCTCCAAACGCCATGTACCCGATGAGGTCGTCGAGGCCCCGGGCATCCCGCACACCCGGACCGGCAAGAAACTCGAGGTTCCGGTCACCGCGATTCTGGCAGGCCGATCCGAGGTCAACATCGACCCCAAGGCCGTCGACGACTATGCGCTGATCAACTGGTACGCCGAGCAGGGGCGCCTGCATCGCTGGTGAGCGAGTCCACGCCGCCGGCGTGGCGGTCGCGTTGTGCAAGGGGCATGAGGCCCGGCATGCATGTGTACTAGCGTGGTCATCAGTTCTGCGCTCGTGGGGGGCGACGGCCGGACGCCGTCACCTCGACGCGACCCGCTGATCCTGACCGACCGACCCGACCCGACCAGGAGATCGTCATGACCTACCCACCCGGCGGCTACGGGCAGCAGCAGCCCGAGTCCGGACAGTCCTACGGCCAGTACGGCAATCAGTCCGGATACCCCCAGTCCGGCGCCCACAACACGGGTCCTCAGGCGAGCCCCGCCCCCGGTTCCGACCCGTACGGTCAAGGGCAGCAATACGGTGGCCAGGAGTATGGGGGCCAGCAGGGGTACGGCCAGCAGTACGGGCAGGCCGGACAGTCCTACGGCCAGGCGCAACCGGGCTACGGGCAGGGCGCTGCTCAGGGTTACGGCCAGCAGGGTTACGCCCAACCCGGATACGGCCAGCAGGGTCAGTACGGCCAGCAGGGCCAGCAGGGCTACGGCCAGTACGGCCACTCCCCGCAGCCGGCCAAGCAGCCGAGCCAGGGGCTCCCGGCCATCACCCCGGTGCTCCTCGCCGCCGCGATCGGCGCCTTCGGCCTCATCGTGCTCTTCAGCGGGTTCCTGTCCGCGGCCGAGTCCTACGACTTCGCGCTCAAGCTGTTCCAGACGCAGTACAACGCTCCCTACACGCTGATCAGCGTCGCCGGAATCCTGGCGCTGATCTCGCTTATCCCGGGCATCAAGGTCCCGGCGGCTCCCATCGTGGCGTCGCTGGCGATCACCTCGTTCCTGATCACGCTGTTCCAGTTCCTCAATATCGACGACAACGGTGCCGGGGCGATCGTGCTGCTGATCTTCACCCTTCTGTCCGCGGTGCTCGCCGTCGTGTGGTTGCTGGTCGACGCCGCCGTCATCAAGGTGGCGCCCGCGGCAGGTGCTGCGACCGCAGCCGTGACCCCCGGCTCGTCCGCGGCGTCGCAGTCCGACACCGGCGCGCATCAGCAGACGAGCGGATACGGCGACGCGCAGACCACCGCCTATGGCACCGGGGGTGCGCAGGCACAGTACGGCCAACAGGCCTCATCGAATTACGATCCGTCGGCCTACTCGCAGTCGTCGGGCGCGTCGGCGACCGGGCAGAGCGGTTACTCCGGCGGGGCGAGCGAATCGTCGGCGTCGGCTGCCGGTTCGGCGTCCGGACACGGCGAATCGGGCTACGGCGACTATCGTCCCGGCCAGTACTCCGCCGGCTCCTCGGGCGCATCGCCCTCCGCACCCGGCGCATCCGCGACTCCCACGGGGACCGACACCCCGGCCGGAGACCACTCCACCACCGTGTTCCAGAAGCCGGAGCCGCCCACCGGCAGCGGTAACTGACAGACACAGTTCCACTCGGTGCCCCGTCGACCGTCGGTCGGCGGGGCACTGTTCGTGTGCAGCCACCCGGTGAGCTGCCTCCCTTTCGCAGCCCCCTCGGCGCGTCTACGACGGCCTCGGCCGGGACCGTGTCAGGCTCATGACGATGCCCTCCCTCAAGCCGGACCCGAGTACGGACAATCTGGCGTCGCAGCTTCGTAACCTGCGGCGATCCCGTCGTGCGCAACGCACGGCGGCCGAGGGTTCGGCCCGGCAACTCGCAGTGGTGGCGTTCACCGTTCCCGCGTTGGCGCTGGTGACGCTGATCGTCGTCATGCTCTCGGTGCTGCTTCTCGCCGGCAGTGGGCTGACCGGACTTCCGAGCGCGATCGCCTCGGGCTGGTTGGCCATCCACCAGGTGCCGGTCACGATCAGCGGGGTCACTGTCGGGGTGCTGCCGTTGCTGCCGACGCTGACCGTCGCCGCCGGGACGGCCTGGCTGACGGCCCGGGCGGTCGCGGGCGGCACGAACTCGGCCGAACGCGATCGGCACGACCTGTTCGACCTGGGTGCCGTCGTCTTCTCGGCGGTGATCGGCCCGGTACTCATCACCGCGATGTCGCTGGCGGTCGTGATGGACGGTGGATCGGTCCTGCCGGTCCAGACGCCGAGTGCGCTGCTCGCGTTCCTGTACACACTGGGCATACACGGCGGCGCGGCCCTGGCTGGCGTCGTGTGGAGCCGGCGACGCGACTTCGCGGTCCGTGGACGCGTGACCTACGCCGATCGTCGCGGATTCCGGTACGGACTGGTGGCGGCGCTGATGCTGCTGGTCGCCGGCGCCGTGCTCGTGTGCCTGCGCATGCTGATGCGGCACGGGCAGATCGGTGAGCTGATCGAGACCGGTTACGACTTCGACGGGTTCCTGGGACTCAGCCTGCTCTCGGTGCTGTACCTCCCGAATGTGATGGTCGCGGCAATGGCCGTACTCGTGGGTTCCGACGTCCGGCTCGGCGCGATGACCGTCGACCTGTTCACCGTCCGTGGCGGCGACGTCCCGCCGGTCCCGGTGCTCGCGGTTCTGCCCGACGGGCCGGGTGCCGGGGCGTGGGGATTGGTCGGCCTGCTGGTGCCGGCCGGCGTCGCGGCCTTCGTCGGCTGGCGATGCCGCGACCTCGATCCGATGGCCCATGTGCGTTCGGTGGGTGTCGCCGCGGCGGTGGCGGCCTCGGCGGTGGCCCTCCTGACCGTCGCGGCCGGCGGGACGCTGGGGGAGTTCGGCGACGTCGCCGTCACGGTGTCGGCGGCCGGGGTGTTCACTCTGGGCTGGATCGCGGTCGTCGGCCTGCTGATCGTGCTCGTGTATGCGTTCCTGCCGTCGACGCGCGCTGCACGCCTCGCCGTCGGCGACGAGTACTTCGACGACCCGCTGGACCTCGGTTACGAGGACGAATACGTCATCGTCACCGACCTGGACGAGGACGAGGAGTACACCGAGTACTCAGAGTTCGAGGACGGCGACGCCGAGTACGACGACGCCGAGTTCGAAGACGGCGCTGAGTTCGAGGACGGCGAGTACGGCGCCGACGAACGCGAGGACTACGTCTACGACGACGGCGTCGAATCGCGCGACAACGCGTCCGCGGACACCGACGACGCCGGGTTCGGTTCCGCGGATGGCCGGCAGCCCTCCGGTGCAGACTCCCTCTCCCGGCGCGAACCGGCGGTGAACCGCGTGTACGACGACGATCTCGATGAGACGGATCTCGCCGATGACGCGGATTACGACCTGTATCCGGGTTCGCACGGCACGTCCCGCCAACGCTGAGCCGAACCGCCCTGGCCGAGCGCCCCTCGACGATGTCTGCGGCGCCACCCGGCGCGGGTGGCCCAACGTACGGCGATTAGTCTCGACGACGTGACCTCCCCGACGGCACCCGGCCGCACCCCGCTGGTGGTGATGGCGTCGGGCACCGGTTCGCTGCTGGAGTCGCTGATCGCGCGCGCCGGAGCCGGGGATTCCCCGTTTCGGGTCGCCGCGATCGTGGTCGACCGCGCGTGCCGCGCGCAGGAGGTCGCGCAGCGCAACGACATCCCGCTCATCACCTGTCGTGTCGCCGACCACGACGACCGCGCGACGTGGGACCGGGCGCTGACCGGCGAGGTCGCCGCGTTCGAACCGGAGTGGGTGGTGACCGCCGGATTCATGAAGATCCTCGGCCCGGCCTTCCTCGGCCGGTTCGGCGGACGCGTCGTCAACAGCCACCCGGCGCTGCTGCCCGCTTTCCCGGGCGCCCACGGGGTCGCCGAGGCACTCGACTACGGCGTCAAGGTCACCGGCGCGACGGTGCACCTGGTCGACGAGGGAGTGGACACCGGCCCGATCCTCGCGCAACAGGTGGTCACCGTCGTCGACGACGACACCGCCGACACCCTGCACGAGCGCATCAAGACGGTCGAGCGCGTGTTGCTCGCCGACGTGGTGACCGCACTGGTCACCAGAGGAGTAGTCATCGATGGACGAAAGGCCCGCATCCCGTGAACGCACACAGCCCTGACAGCTCTCGTCGACCGATTCGGCGCGCGCTGGTGAGTGTCTACGACAAGAGCGGTCTCACCGATCTCGCCACGGCGCTGCACGCGGCCGGGGTGGAGATCGTGTCCACCGGATCGACTGCGAAGACCATCGCCGGCGCGGGGGTGCCGGTCGTCGAGGTGTCGGCGCTGACCGGTTTCCCCGAGTGCCTCGACGGGCGCGTCAAGACCCTGCACCCGAAGGTGCACGCGGGCATCCTCGCCGACACCCGTAAGTCCGACCACGTCGCACAGCTCGACGAGTTGGGTGTCGCCGCATTCGATCTCGTCGTCGTCAACCTGTATCCGTTCACCGCGACGGTGGCCTCCGGCGCGACGCCGGACGAGTGCATCGAGCAGATCGACATCGGCGGTCCGTCGATGGTGCGCGGGGCTGCCAAGAACCATCCGTCGGTCGCCGTCGTGGTCGACCCGGACGACTATTCGCGGGTGACCGAAGCCGTCGCCGCGGAGGGTTTCTCGCTCGCCGACCGGAAGAAGCTCGCCGCCAAGGCGTTCCGGCACACCGCCGATTACGATGTCGCGGTCGCGTCGTGGATGTCGAGCGTGGTTGCACCCGAGGATGATTCGCAGTTCCCGGCCTGGGCCGGCGCGACCTGGACCCGATCCGCGGTGCTGCGTTACGGCGAGAACCCGCATCAGGCGGCAGCTCTCTATGTCGGGAACGCCGGGGCCGGCGGGGTGGCGACCGCCGAACAGCTCCATGGCAAGGAGATGAGCTACAACAACTACACCGACGCCGATGCCGCCTGGCGGGCCGCGTACGACTTCGACGCTCCGGCCGTCGCGATCATCAAGCACGCCAATCCGTGTGGGATCGCCATCGGCACCGACATCGCGGAGGCGCATCGTAAGGCGCACGCCTGCGATCCGATCAGCGCCTACGGCGGTGTCATCGCCGCCAATCGCGAGATCACCGTGGAGATGGCCGAGCAGGTCGCCGAGATCTTCACCGAGGTCATCGTCGCGCCCGGTTTCGCCGACGGCGCGCTCTCGGTCCTGACCCGCAAGAAGAACATCCGCGTGCTGGTGGCCACTCCGCCGGCGGCGACCGGGATCGAGACCAAGCCGGTGTCGGGCGGATTGCTGATGCAGCAGCGCGACGTCCTCGACGCCGATGGAGACAACCCGGCCAACTGGAACCTCGTGGCCGGCCCGCCGGCCGACAACCAGACCCTCGCCGACCTCGAATTCGCCTGGCGGGCATGCCGTTCGGTCAAGTCCAATGCCATTCTGCTTGCCTCCGACGGTGCGTCGGTCGGCGTCGGCATGGGGCAGGTCAACCGCGTCGACTCCGCGCATCTTGCGGTGCAGCGTGCCGGTGACCGTGCGGCGGGGAGCGTCGGGGCGTCGGATGCGTTCTTCCCCTTCCCGGACGGACTGCAGGTGCTGCTGTCGGCCGGAGTGAAAGCCGTTGCACAACCAGGTGGATCGATCCGCGACAACGAGGTGATCGAGGCGGCCGACGAGGCGGGCGTGACGCTCTACCTCACCGGGGCACGTCATTTCGCTCACTGAGCTCGCTCTACTGGTCGTCGCCGGGTTCGGCGCCGGCCTGATCGGCTACATCACCGGTCTGGCCTCGATCGTCAGCTATCCCGCGCTGCTCGCGGTCGGGCTCAGCCCGATCGCGGCCAACGTCACGAACACGGTCGCGCTGGTCGCCGTCGGGGTGGGCAGCACCGCACAGTCGGGGCGCTCCCTCCTCGAGGGTGACCGTAGACGCCTGATCGTCGGCGCGATCGCCTCGCTGATCGGCGGCACGGTCGGTGCGGTGTTGCTGCTCTCGACGCCGGCCGAGGCCTTCGAGGCCGTCGTGCCCTTCCTCGTGGCGATCGCCGCCATCGCGTTACTCGTCCAACCGGTTCTGCGCCGCTGGGCGACGTCGCACGTCGAACGTCCCTGGGTGTTCATCCTGGGACTGACGCTCATCTCGGTCTACGGCGGCTACTTCGGCGCAGGGGCCGGGATCATGATCCTGGCCCTGATGCTCGTGGTGACCAGTGAGCCGTTGTGGCGAGCGGCGCTGTCCAAGTCGTTGTTCCTCGGCATCGCCAACACGGTCGCCGCCATCGGCTTCATGATCTGGGGCCCCGTCGAGTGGTGGGCCGCACTCGCCATGGCCGTCGGATGTCTGGCCGGTGGGTGGTGTGGCCCACCCGTCGTGAAACGCCTGCCGCCCGGCCCCCTTCGGATCGTCGTCGGGATCTGCGGGCTCGCGCTCGCACTGTGGCTGGCGTTCAGCTGACGGCTGCGCGCAATGCCGGCTTTCCGGTGAGGCGGCACGACACAAGCGCTACCTGACTCGATCTGCGCCGGCTGCAAACAGCGAAAGTCATACAAAGCGGCGCTTCCATGTAGGGCTGGCGATGCAGTTCATTCGCAGGACATGACGGATCCCTCGATGCCCACTTCGCTCGCAACCCACTCAGGCGCGGATCGTCCCGGCCCAGGGCGCCCGATCGTTGGCGACGACTGCACGCAGCGCCGCTCCGTTCCCGGCCTCTCGATTCGACCGGGAACGGAGCCGGCTGCTGTTCACTGTGGAATTGTCAAAGGACGGATGCGGTCCCGAGGGGGGCTCGGGTGCGGAAGGTGCGACGCGGAAGTGTGGTCGGCGGGTGTCAGGCGGCGTCGTCGAGTCGCATGGTGCGCCGGTTGTAGGCGGGTAGTGGCCGCCGCTGTGGGTCGATGGTGGCGGGTGGGATGAGCCAGGGGTGGCGATCAAAGCCGAGGACGATGTCCCAGCCGTGGTGGTGGACTTGGGTGTGGCAGCGTTGGCAGAGCAGGCAGCCGTTGTCGAGGTCGGTGGGACCACCGCCGGCCCAGTGTTCGATGTGGTGCACCTGTGTATGTGACGGCGGCGCTCCGCATTTGATGCAGCATTGGTCGCGGATGATCACGGCTTTGCGCAGGTGTGTTGGGAACAGTCGGCGGGTGTGTCCCATCTGTAGTGGAACACCTTCACCGTCGAGGACCATTTCGGTCAGGGTTCCGTCACAGGACACCTGTTTCGCGGTGGCCTGGCTGACGGTTCCGGTCCACGGCAGAGTCGCTGGGTCGCCGGTGGCGGGGATGGTAACCATCAATTGGGTACGGGGACTGCCGATGCTGTCGATGCTCGCACCCAATGCAGCCTGGTCGAGGATGAGTTCGAACGCGTCTGCGCGGCGTTGCTCGGCGGTGCGTCGGTCGTCGGTGCCGTCGGGTTCGGGCCGCGGGCAGGACCGTTCGTCGATCATCGAGAGGAACTTCTCGCCGACGACCTGGGTGAGGTCCGCGCGGATGTCGACTCGGCCGTCATCGGCAGTGTGGACGTGGACTGTGTTAAGCGATGCGTCGTCGGCGGCGGGGATCCCAGTGTCGGTGGCGTCGGCAAGGGTGTTGGCGATCGTACGGGCGTGTTCGAGCACTTGCGCCGGTGTCGCACCGGAGAGTGCTTGGCCGATGAGTTCGATCTCGTGTGAACTCTTGTCGGTGTTGGAAAGTCCGTTGGGGCAGCGTTTGTCGATGTGGTTCATTCCGCGGACGATGGCGTCGACGACTTCGGATGACAGGCGTCCGTCGGCGGCGTGACGTCCTAGCGCGGGCAGCGTGGGTAGGCCGTCGACACTGCGCGTGATCCGTGAGGCCACTGCGGGTGCGTGTCCCATCTCG
>NZ_LIYC01000056.1:0-26009 GCF_001418765.1 Gordonia sp. HS-NH1 | reverse complement strand
ACTCATGGCGCTTCTACCTCTCTCGGTGCCCGGAACAGGCTGGGCGGGAACTCATTCGACGGACCTGATGGACTGGATGTAGGACTTACCGCCGGTGGTCGTCGTGCGGATGACCTGGCGATAGGTGATGGGCGCAGCGTCGGGCTGCAGTTCGGTGAGCACGACCGAGTACTCGCCGGGCCCGCGGTCGGAGACGATCAGGCAGTGCCGGGTCCCGAGCGGTCGCTGGTTGATGTACTGCTGCATCACGTACTCGGAGGCCACCGCGCCAGGGGCCGCGACAGCGCGGGCCGCCCTCGCCGAACGCAACACGTAGTAGGCGTGGTTGAACGCACGGATCGCTCCGGCGCCCGACTCCTGGTTGCCGGCGTCGTCACCGTCGGACACCGTGGTCCCCGACCCCACCGGACGCTGCGTACAGGCAGGCTCACTCGCGACAGCCGACGTGGACGGCATCGAAGAGTCAGCGGCATCGCTGCTCGATGCTGAAGCCGTCGTCGGAGCAGGCTCGCTGCTGCGAGTGAGAACCACGCCCAGAACTGTGGCCACAATCACAACGATCGCCGCTGCCGCACCCGCGATTCGTAGTGGTGAACCGAAACCCGAGCGGCGTTCTCCGCGCGCGACTGGCCCGTTCTTCCGCTTCGCACGCACCGACTTCTCGGCTTCGGCCAAGAACGCGTCGAGCTCGGACGAGGGACGGGGAGCAGCTGGGTCCACCGCGCGGGCCGGGGCCCGGGTCGGCTCCTCGACCACCGGCACCGGACGCTCGAGGACGGCCACTGCCGCTGGCTGCGAAGTGGTGTGAGCTGGGCGTACGGAATGGTGTCGGGCCAGGTGAGCGGCCAGATCGGCGGCGGGTGTCGCCTCGACGACGGGCCACGGCGGGACGTCGGGAAACCACAATGCGGGAACACTTGGCGGCACCAAAGATCCCTCCCCCCGGCCGGTGATCATGTCGTCGTGAAGTTGCGCCCGACGACGGCACGACGCAGGGGGTCCCCCGAATACGTCGGCATTGCCGTCGCTGACCTCGGGTCACCCTACAACAGCTCTCAGCGGCCTCTCAGCTGTCATCCACAGAGGTGACACGCACGTCGGACCGCAGGTCATGCACGACATCGACCCGCTCGCTAAGGTCGAAGACTGTGCTTCTCACGGCCGCAGTCGTTCGCGGGGTCGCCGACGGAACCGTCGACCTCGCCTTCCGGCGATGGGGCCATCCGCGCATCCATCCGGGCTCGAGCTTCATAGCGCTGACGCACGTGATCGAGGTGACGTCCCTGGAACGCGTCGACCCCGAACGGATCACGCAGGACGAAGCGCGTCGCGCAGGCTTCGAGGACGCGGACGCCGTGCGGGCCACCTTGTGCGTCAACGTCCACAACCCGACCTACCGGATCGGACTGCAGTGCATCGGCGAGGACCCGCGGATCGCTCTGCGCGCCGATGACCATCTGTCCGACGACGATGTGGACGAGATCCGCACCCGCCTCGATCGCATGGACGCGCGGTCCACGCGCGGACCGTGGACGCGCGAAGTCCTCGACGTCATCGCCCGCCGCCCCGGTGTGGTGTCGACCGATCTCGCGGCCGAACTCGGCCGGGAGAGAGCAGGATTGAAGCAGGACATCACCAAGCTCAAGAAGCTCGGACTGACCGACAGCCTCGTCGTCGGTTACGAACTGTCGCCGCGCGGCGTCGAATTCCGTCGTCGCGACTCCGGGTAGCAGTCGCCGAAACGCCGTGCCGGACCGTCCGGTCGACGACAATTTTCTTCATGAACCGCATCCGAGCCGGGGTCGCGTCGGCCATGACCGCGGTGGCGGCGATGAGCCTGTGCCTCGTCGCGGGCACCGCGCACGCCGCGCCGTTCCCCGTCACGACCGACGCGGCGACCGCCATCGCCTCTCGGTACCTCAGCCCGGCGTCGGAGTCGCCTGCCGGCTCGAATCGTTTCGACTGCCGGGACCGCGAAGACCGCAACCCCGTGGTGCTGCTGCACGCGACGGCCATGAACCAGGGCGCCAACTGGGCGTACCTCGCGCCCATGCTGGCCAACGCGGGTTACTGCGTGTTCAGCCTGACCTACGGTCAGACCAGTTGGAGCGGCAACACCGGAGGCCTGGGGAACAAGGAGGAGTCCGCCCGTGCGGTCTCCTCCTTCGTCGACCGAGTCCTGACCGCGACCGGTGCCGAGAAGGTCGACCTCGTCGGCCACAGCCAGGGTGGCGCGATCGCTCAGCTCGTCACCCAGATACCTGGACGCGCGGCACAGGTGGGCACGATCGTCGGACTGTCCGCGTCCAACCGCGGATACTCACGTGTCGGTTCGATCACCGACCGGCTGCCGGCCCGCGCTCCCGGTCAGAGCTACTGGGGTCCGCGACACCCCTCGATCCGGTACGTCAATCTCGCGACGCGGTACGACGAGATCTCGACCCCGTACGTACTGACCTTGATGCCGCCGGGGCCCAACATCACCAACACCGTGGTGCAGGATGTGTGCCCGGCGTCGAGGATCGGTCATGTCGGGATGGCCTACTCGCCGACCGTCGGGACGCTGGTCCGCAATGCGCTCGATCTGGAGCGTCCGGTGCCGGTGGTCTGCGGTACCGACTTCCCGGGTTGACCCGACCGACGCTCCGGCGGAACCATCACCTGCCGTCGACGACCCGGGTTTTGTTCGTTCTCCGACCCTCGCTAGACTCGTCAGCGCTGCCTCGCGTAGCACGCCGCCCTAGCTCAGTCGGTAGAGCAATTCACTCGTAATGAATAGGTCAGGGGTTCGATTCCCCTGGGCGGCTCCATGGATCAACGCAGATCAGACGCGATTCTGTTCGCCTCTGGCGGTTCGCTGCACGAGCAGCGACGCTTCGGCAGCACACACAGAGCACACACACCGCCGAAAGCTAACCCGCAAACCTGGCCCCGTTTGCGCGATGCTCGCTTGGGCACACCGTCTCGATTGGCGATCAACCGTGACAAACGTGAAGTAGCATCGCCGAGTGACCGACAGGACGTCAGATGGGCGATAGTTGGCCGTCGGTGCGCGCGTCCGACCTGATTCGCGTCATCGAACGACATTGCGGGCCCCCAATCCGCCAACGCGGTTCACACCGCAGATACAAGGGTAAAGACGACGAGTTCACGTTCGCATACCATGACGGTGTGGAGATTACCGGGAACATGGTCCGGCGTGTCTTGGTTAATGACGTCGGATTGACCCCGCAGAACGCACGAAGAGAGGTGTGAGGTGATGGCCAACGACGCACAGACTGTCGTCTACCGCTCTAGCATGTCCGGCGGGCCCCAGTGGCACTTCTACTCCATGCCCGAGAGCATCGTCGGGGGCGCCCACGACCTCGAAGACGCGCGCGAGCAGTACCGGGAGGCACTAGCGTTCTCCCTGGAGACAGCGGTCGATAACTTGCCCCCTGTTCGTGAGCTAGTCGAACACGAGGCCAGCAAGGGGTCCGGAGTCTGGGTGCGAGGTGGGATTGACGCGCCCAGTTACGAGAATGCACTGACGTTCCTGACCGGATATGTCGAGAGCCAGCCAGCCAGCGAGATCGAATGGTTCTTCGAGCAAACCGCCGCTAGCGGCGACGCGATCCTGATCCCGGTCGAGTTCGAGGACACGCTGCAAACGATCACCTCGCAGATGACACCTTTCGATTCGGTTTGGGCCGTCGCGCAGGGCAAGGACCCTGACGGTAGCGAGATGCTTGTCTGGCTGGCCCTCGGCGGCAGTGAGGCACTGTCCGACGACGACAGCGGATCTACCGTGAACCTGGCCGATCTCGGACTGACCCCCGACAGCCCGATGGTGGACGTCTTCAAGCGTGTCATCGACAACGCTCGACAAATGCATGCCGAAGGCAAGTACGCACTAGCCACCGTATGAACCGATTCGCGTTGCGTTGCGCGGCAACGTAGTTCAGGGTCGGGCGAACCTGGACTAGTCGATCCTAGGCCGCTGACGGGCCTCTCAGGGGTCCGTTTGCCCTGGTCAGGGTCGTATAGGCGGTTTTGGCCCAGACCCGCACACCCACGAGCGGGCAGTACGCGGCGGTGCCCTGCGCGAGACGGTGGGGAGGGGTGGACACCCCCCCTCTCTGGCCGACGTGTCGAACCAACGACCCTCGGATACGACGAGACCCCGACACCGCACGCAGCAGTATCGGGGTCCCAGATCGGGCTGACGGCCGATCACTCGTCAGTCAGGCAAGTACCGGCCGAAGCCTCGGTCAGTGGCGCCAGCGCGTCCGGGTCCGCGTCGGGTCGTCGGCGGCGGACGGTGCTCGGTCCCGTTGTCGGTGGTGGTGGTGGTGTCGGTCCCGTCAGCCGTGGTGCGACCCCTCGTGTTGTGCTCGGCCTCGGCCTCCTGCGCCGTGTGCGGTCGCGCGGCCATCGACTCGTCGAGGTAGCGGCCGAATCCTCGGTCATCCATCAGATGTCCCCCGTCTCCACGAGATCAGCCACACCACGAGGAGCAGGACGAGACCCCTCGTCCAGGCCGCACCACCACCGCAACGCCGTATGCGAGGACCCCTCCCCAACAGCACGCGGCGCAGTGGACCCCTCCCACTGCGACCCCTGGGTGCGGGCCTCAGCCTGCGGCGAGTTGTGCTCTCGCGCCTGCTCGTCGGTCACGAAGTCGCCGACCTTGACCCGCGGCGGCGGAACTACGCGCAGCACTCCCCGGTGGACCTCGAAACCGCGGTCGAGGACGGCCGCAACCCACTGACGGACCCGCTGCACTTCGTCCCACCGCGACACCGCCGAGCGCCACAACCGGATCGACGACACCGCGCCGTCGTCGGCGTCCCCGTCCACGATGTCGTCGAGAGACACGTCCACGGTGAGGCCGGCCAAATTGAGCCGCTCGTGAGCCTGCGCCGCATCGCGCAGCACCTTCCTCGCCTCCTCGATCACAGCGGCGTCGACCTCGGCGAGAGCGGCCACCACCGCGGCCTCGGCCCGTTCTGCGGCTCCCCGCTCGATTGCCGTGCGCACCCCCTGCTCGGTCGCGAGCGGTACGTGGTCGATTCGGTCTCGCTGCCACTCGATCAACGGCGTCAGGGTCGGCGGCACCTTCTCCCGCTTCTCGGCCGCGTCCAGGGCCGCGCTGGCCGCGTCCGCGGTGCGGGCTCGCAGGTTGTCGGTCTTGATCCGCGCGGACAGCTCTCGCGATTCCTCGTCGATCCGGGACAGCGCGCGGGACAGCGCACCTTCGGCGTGCCTGTAGCGCACGAGGTCGAGCACCGTTGCGCCGATCTCCCCGGCGTCCGAGAGCTTCGGCGTCATGGGGTGTTGCGCGACGCTGCGCGGCGGCCTCTGCGGCACCAACGCGTTCGCTCGTGCGACTTCCCGCTCCATGCGGGCGTCGGAGTTTCGGGCCTCGGTGTCCCTGTTGGCCGCGGCGATCTCGGCTCGGCTCATCGGCGGGCGGTCGAGGCCGTAGGGGTCCGGGTCGCGGCGGCGGCTCTCGCGGAACGCCTCGGGCGGCGGCGGCGCGCTCGGGTCGAAGTCGGTCGTCATGTGATCTCCTCTCATCCGGCCGTGCGGCCGGTGGTCGTGTCGTGCTCGGTGTGTGTGGTCTGTTGGGTCCGCTCGTGCTCGGCCACTCGCGCGGCGTGCTCGGCATCGGTGTCGCTCGGCCAGCGGTAGAGAGGGTGCCACGTGGTGCCCGGGGTCGGGTCCCGCATCTGCCGATCGCAGTAGTCGGCGAACTGTGCTCGGCGGGCCTCCTGCCGCTCGACGTCACGCTGTCGGCGGGGTCCGTCTCCGCGGGTCATTTCGTCGTTTCTCCTCTCTCAAATCTGGCCGTCACGGTGGCTTCGCCCCCCTTCCAGGGGGGCGGAATCCGTGATTGACCCTCAATCACACGAGTGCGTGATTGGCTGACCTGGGCAAACAGCGCCACCGTGATTGAGCGTGATTGGCCCGTGATTGACCCGCGCGTGATTGAGGCCGTGATTGGCTGACCTGCGGTTATGGTTTTCGGCGTGATTGACGCGTGATTGACTAGTTGGATCACTTGACGCTCAACCGTTCTCGTCGCCGTGGGCACGCAGAAACCACCGGGTGGGCGATCGTCCGTCGTCGCCGCTGCCTCCGCGTTCGCCGTCGCGCTTGACCAACGCGCCGCGTCCGACGGCCTCGGTGAGCCGCCTGCGCGCCTTCTCGATCTGCGAGCGCGACGGCCGCGAGGTGTCGCACAACATCACCGCGACGTCGGTCGCGGTCGCACCCTTGGCGCCTTGGCTCCGCACGAGGGTCACCACGTCGGTTGCGGAACCGTCAACGGTGCTGCGGCCGGTCGGGTCGTGCGTGACGAACAGCGGCCCGACGTCGTCCATGGGCTGCTTCAGGTGCAACAGCGTCACCACCTGATCACCGGCCACGCCGTGCAAGAGGACCACCGACCCGGCACCGGCGGTGATGTGCTGCGACCCGTAGACATCGGCCAACGTCTTGGGCGGGCCGTCGCCGGACCGCTTGACCATGTGATGCAGCTCCAGGACGTCAACCCCCGCCGTCAGGACCTTCTGCCGCGCGCGGTTGTACTCAGCGCCAACGCGGTCCTCTGACAGGCCCACGGCCGCATCCTTGATCGAATCGACGACCACTCGGTCTCCCGGTTGAAGTCCGGCCCGCGCACACAACTCGACGAACGCGTCGGAGTCGACCGCGAAGTCGACCCACGGCGGACCCTGCTTGATCACGAGGCGACCGGCCAACCGCTCGCGGTCCTCGGGCTCGAAGAATCGCCGGATGTTGCGACGCGCCTGCGCCGGGCGGTCCATCGCCAGATACAGCACGCGGCGACACTCGGTGACCGGAAACCCCAGCACCCGGTCACGCAGTCCCAGAGACCCCGAAACCACCTGCGCGGCAACCGAAGTCTTACCGACACCGGGCGGGCCGCTGATCGTGAGCGCTTCCCCCGCCGACCACAGGACACGGGACCCGCTGCCCCACAACGCGGGTGCGGCGTCGGGCTCATCGAACAGCCATACCGCGCCGTCGATAAGGTGGTCGTCAGCGCCGGTCTCGTCCTCGTCCTCGGCGTCATCAGGGACCAGCGCGGCGACCCGCTCGCCGATAGCACGTACCGCGGCCAGCGGAGCGTCTTCGTTGGCGTCGTGGTCCTGCGGCTCGTCGACCTCTGGCGCCGGGTCGACAGCGACCACCGGCTTGCCCTTCTGCTCGTCGAAGTGTCCACCGCACGCGGGCATGTCGGCGGCACCGGCGAGACCATCGAACCGGCTCATTCGGCACTCACCCGGATCACCGCACCGGCAACGGCGCGCACGATCTCGCTTCCGATGTCGTCGGGGTCGCGTGCAGGCTCACCGGCGCTCATCCGCCGTTCCATCTCCCGCACGAACGCCGCGATGACGTCGCGCACCGCAACGCGGCCCCCGGGGTGCCCCTCGGCCGCGAGCGCGACGACACGGTAGGAGACGCGCGTCAGGGTGTCGTGCGCGGCCTTGCGCATCGACACCGCCAGCGCGGTCGGCTCGACGGCGCGGGCCATGAGCCGGTCCATCTTTCCGGGTGGCAGCGCGTCGAGGAAGTCGCCGAGGTCGTCGACCGTGACCGTCTCCAGCGACACGTCACCGATCCCGCTCAGCGCCGCGGGTAGGACACGATGCCGGGTCGTGTGCAGCACCGGGCGCCGATGTTCGAGACCTGCGATCCACGACAGCGGGAGCTCGGCAGCGGGGGTCCACTCGTCGCTGTCCAGGTACTCGTAGCGCGCGGTCCCGATCCGGCTCGGGGGCACGAGTACGTAGTGACGACCACCCGCGCGCAGGTCGACACCGGGCCCTGCAATCCCTCGGAAGCGGATCGCCGGGTCAACGGCGTAGTAGTAGTGCAAGCCACCTTTGGGAGTCCGGACGGTACGCGTGGCGGGCAGCGGGCCGTACCTCGATTCGAGGTCGGTGATCGTCTGTGCGGCCATCGGCTTGTCGAGGTCGATGTCGATGACCAGGACGCCGGACGGCACCGCCACCGCGAGGTTCGCATCGGGCCAGCGCCGCCACCACGCGGAGATCATCCCGTGGTCGGTGGTCGCCGCGTGGAAGCCGCTTCGGATGAGCGGAGTCTTACCGTCAGCGATGATCGGTAGCACCAACCCCCCGGACTCCGCGAGCGTGTGCGCGGCCAGCTCGACGTCGGTCTCGATGTCGAGTTGTTCAGGGTCCGTGGGCGTCACGGGTGCGAAGTGTCCGATGCTCGACGTATCGTCGTGGTGAGCGTTCTCCTGCTCTCTGAGTCCGCGGTTGGCAACCGTGGCGGCGGCGCCCGACTTCCGGGTCGGGCGCCGTTTCTCATTCCTGGGCAATTTTCCTCAATTCGATTGCGTGCGAGTGCGTCTTGCGCCAGATACGCTCCCCGGTCACTGGTGTGCGTGAGAGGTCAGGTCAGCCGCGAAATCCACGTCTGGACGTCTGATGCGCGGTACCGGATCGCGCCACCGACCCGGACGAACGCGGGGCCTTTGCCACTGCCGTCGGTCCGCCAGGTGCGCAACGTGCGCGGTGAGAGTCCGCAAACAGCCCCGGTCTCGTCGGTGTCGAGCAGACGGTCGAGAGCGTCAGCAGACGCCAGCACTTCCCGTGCCCGGTCAGTGAGATTGATTGCCGCAGTTGACATTTTATCTCCTCAGTTGAGTGTCGTTGTGACTCCGGCTGTTTCGTCGTCCGGTGTCGGCGAGCTGCCAACAAAGGTCCATCACCGTCGCCAGCGCGCGCAATCGACGAGTGATCACCAACCGATTCAGGTGTGTCCAAATACGGGACTTAATGCCTGCTAAACGCCCATTTAGAGACGAATAACAGTTCGCCTCAGTGAATAGGTCATCTGCTAGTCTGTCGCTGTGAGTCAACGAGAGACCCCCGACGTCGTCTACCTCGACGACAGCCCCGCTCCCCGTTCCCCCGGTCGGCGGAAGGTCGGCACGGTGTCAGTGTTCGATCGGCACTACTCCGACGCACGCCGGAAGGTGCGCCGCGAGTACGCGTGGACGACGAATGCCGCCGGTCGGGCCGTCGCCAAGTCGCCGCTGCGCTGGGAAGTTCGGTACATCGACACCGCTGGAAAACAGCGTTACGAGCGGTTCGAGGACCGCGATGACGCGCATGCGCGCCGGGACGAGCTGGCCGATCAGTTCCGGTCGGGCAGCTACATCGAGAGCGAGCGGTCACGGACGGTCGTGCGCACCGTCGCCGACATCTACGTGCGCACGCTAGCGACCAAACCGGCGTCGACCCGACAGTCCTACGGGTCGATCGTGGACGTCTTCTGCGAGCGGTTCGGGGACCAGGGCGTCGGGTCCCTGCTGGTGTCCGACATCAACCGGTGGATTGCCGACCTGCTCACCGAGCGACCGAAGGCCCCGGCGAAGTCACTGACCACCGTCCGCAAATACGTCAACGTCGTGCGGAAGATGCTCGACGTCGCGGTCGACGATCGGCTCATCCGCACCAACCCTGCGCGAGGAGCCACGGTGCCTGCCACCGACCGGCGAACGGTCGTCGCAGACGAAGACGCCGCGGACGACTACCTGACTCCGGCTGACCTAGACGTTCTGCTGACTCACGTCGCCGACGAGCACACCCGCCGACTTGTGCGGTTCCAATCGCTGACCGGGCTCCGCATCGGTGAGGTGTGCGAACTGCGCCGGAGGGACGTCGACAACTCCGACCCCCGTGGCGCCGTGCTCAACGTCCGGCGGTCTGCCGTCGAGACCAAAGGCGGACTTGTGATCGGCGCTACCAAGTCCGGTCGCTCTCGTCGGGTGCCTCTGTCACCGGAGGCCGCAGCCGTCCTGCGTGAGGCGCTGGCCGTCGAGCAGGCGCGCCTACCCAAGCTGCGAGCGGCGCGGAAGGGCAGACAATCCGACGTCGACGACATCAATGCGCTCCTGGGCAGCCTGCTCGACGATGTGCTGATCTTCCGCACCTCCCGGGGGAAGCAGTTCCGGGGATCCAACGTCAACCGCGCACTGAAATCCGCGTGCGAGGCCGCGGGCATCGACAAGGTCACGACGCACAAGATGCGCCATGCGTGGGCGTCCCACGCCATCGCCAGCGGGGTCGATGCGACCCGTGTTGCTAGATTGCTCGGACACGCCGACTCCACGCTCGTGAACCGTGTCTACGCGCACGCTGGCGGTGACGACGAACTGTTCGCGGCCGTCGCGAAGATTGAAGCCAGCACACACGAGCACACACAGAGCACACACAACGGCTCGACCTTGGACGACACCGATGGACAGTCAGCGACCGATCCGACGGTCTGATACGTACCCTTAACTGCAACTACTCGACACGAGGCGACACGTAGCGACCGTCGGCGTTTCCGCTGGTCAGCGCTCACCGAAGAACTCGTAATGAATAGGTCAGGGGTTCGATTCCCCTGGGCGGCTCCATTTCGGCCCCGGCTCCGCGCCTTCGACGACCGCCGAGCGACGTTCGAGTAGTTACAACCCCGGCGCGTCGCGTAGATGTCCCGATTTGCGTCATTCAGACGACACCATGCCCCCCGCGCATCGTCTACTATCTGAGCGACAAAGAGGGGACCCAGGGGTGGCATCACATCGGCGCGGCACGCACCGCGCCGTCGACAACGACGGCGTCGGTCCTCTTCGGCGACCCTCGGGTTTCGCCGGCACGTCCCTCACCCTCGCCGCGCTCTCGCTCTGCACGGTGATCCCGACGGCAGTCGCGTCGATCAACACCACCACCCTGGTACACGCCTTCGCCGTGCCGGCCACCGTCCAGGTGTCCACCCAATCACCCGCCGCATCATTCGGTCCGAGCCGCGCCCCGACGTCGGAGGTCGGGACCGCCTCGACGGGCACGTCACTCGCGGCGCCGCCGTCGACCGACTCCGGCTCGCTCATCGCACGAGACGTGCCCGTCACGGGCGCACCTCGGACTGTGGTCATCGACCACCCGCAGTCGATCGGCCCCATCATCGCCAGTGGCCCCAGCACCCGCGCCGTACTCTCGACGGAGTTCGACGACGAGACCAAAGAACGCGCCGTGCAACAGAACCTGGCGGTCATGACCGTCATCGCCGGACTGGACGCGGACAGCCCGTTCGTCGTCTACACCGGCGATCCCCAGGCATCCGGCGGCCCGGGCGGGACCGACGGCAACACGAGCCTGACCCCTCCGCCGAGTACCGGCGGGCCGGTCATCGTCCTGGTGTCAGATCCGCGGGGACCGTGGAGTATCCGGGCGTGGCTCGAAACCATCCCGTTCGTCTCGGCACTCCTGAGGTCGCTCGGACGAGACGGCGTCCCCCCGAGAACCGAACGGCCTCACGAGACACCACGGACCGACGTCGACACGCGCGGCGAGCCGGACACCGCCGAACCACCTCGGGGGCGGCCCATCGAGCCGAACCCCGACACCCGCGACACCACTTCCGACGCCGGAACCGATGTCGAGGCGTCCCGCGACCCCGTGGAACCGCGGCAAGTGGATCGAGAGACGCTGCCGGACATCGATGTCGACAGCGTCGAGGGCACGCCGGACGAGCGCGAGGACAGTGCGACCACCGACACCGATTCGCAGTCGGACGATGAGGGCGACGACAGGCAGCCGGAGGAATCCCGCGACTCGGAGTCCGGTGACTCAGCAGGCCATACCGGTTCCGAATCGGGCGACGACGGCTCCGCATCGAGCGACCGCTCCGGGAGCTCCGGTTCCGGCGGCGAGTCCACGGACTCCACAGCCTGATCCGACATCGGCGGTCAGCGGTTCAGCCGAACACGCACGCGAGCGGACCGGCCGAGTCCGGTGACAACGGCGAGGCGAGCATCACCGGCCCCTGAGCCATGAATCGCGGTGTCGCACCGCGGTGTTCGTCGGCTGCATGCACCGTGAACGGGTGGACGACATAGACGTCGCCGGGACTTCCGGTCGCGTAGGCGACCCGACGGTCACGACTCGCCGCATCGAGGAGCGGGCCGACCTCGAAGGCACTCTGCCCCTCGTCGTCGAGGACGTCGACGGCGTCGAGATGCGATCCCACCCGGATGCGGGTCGGCGCGGCGGACGGTCCGACCTCGGACAACAGGGTCAGGACCAGCACGGTGTGGGGCCGCCGGCTCACCACCCACGATCCGTCGTCGCACGGGGTGTTGGCGTCGATGTGCCAGCCTCGGTCATCGACGGTCGGCGGCACCGGGAAGCGAACAGGGATGTTGCCCAGCGCTCCACGCGGTGTCCAACCCCCGACGCCGCAGATCGCGTCGAGCGCCTCGGTCAGCTCCGGACTGTTGGTCAGCGCTCCGAACGGGCCGGCTCCCACCATGTCCGATGCCCAGCGCACGGGTTCGGTCCAGCCCGCGGGATCGTCCTCGGACAGTCCGAGTTGGGCCCACAGACCCGCTCGCGCGCGGTCCGCTGCGCTTCGCAACGACGGACGCTCGATCTTGACGAAGCCGTTCTCGACGAAGGTCTCGGCGATGGAAGAGTCGGTGTCTGGGTCGATCACCGTCGCAGGATCGCACCGATCACGATCCATCGCCAGCGATTTTCACAGCCACCCGGCGGGGCCGGATGAACGACCGCGGTCGATTCCGCGCCGGCAAACGATGCACGATCGACGAGGGCTCGCGGCGCGCAACGCCTCCCGTGGATCCATGTCAGCGGAGCGCCTGATCGATCAGGACTTCGGCGGCGGCACGCGCATCGTCGGCGGGACGGACCGAACCGGCGATCGCCGCCGTGGTCTGAGCACCTTCGGCGAGGATGGAGAGCTGTGCGCCGAGTCCGCCGGGGGCGCCCAACTCGGCGACCAGGCCGGCGACGTACTGCTGGAAGTCGGCTTTCTGGGCACGGACCGCCGAAGCCACGGACGGCATCTCGGCGCCGAGTTCGCCATAGGCGTTGATGAAGGCACATCCGCGGAACTCGTCGGTGCCGAACCATTCGAGCAGGAAGTCGAACACGGCGAGCAGCTTGTCCCGCGGCGAGGACAGTCCGTCGGCGCACGCGGCGATCCCCGCGTTCCACTGCCGGGTCCGGTCGTCGAGAACCGCGAGGATCAGTGCTTCCTTCGACGGGAACATCGCGTAGATCTTCTTCAGCGACACCCCCGCGGCGTCCCGGACCTTGTCCATCCCGACGGCGTGGACACCGTGGGCGTTGAACAGCTGGTCAGCGGCACGGACCACTCGTTCACGTGGGTCCACGGCATCGGTCACCACACACTCCTCTTCTGCCGATTCCCGGCTTGGGGTTGCGCGGGGAACGATCGTTCTCTAGTGTAGCAATCACCGGCGAGAACGACCGTTCTCCACACGCCGTATCCGATACCGATCCCGATCGGATCGCCTCATCAGAGAGAAGTGATCGCAATGGGTTACATCACCGTCGGCACCGAGAACTCCACCGACATCGAGCTGTACTACGAAGACCACGGAACCGGTCAGGCCGTCGTGCTGATCCACGGCTACCCGCTCGACGGCAACAGCTGGGAGCTACAGGCCCGCGAGCTGATCGACGCCGGCTACCGCGTGATCACCTATGACCGCCGCGGCTTCGGGAAGTCCAGCAAGGTCGGCACCGGCTACCACTACGACACCTTCGCCGCGGACCTCGACACCGTGTTGGAGACGCTCGACCTCCGCGACGTCATCCTCGTCGGATTCTCGATGGGCACCGGCGAATTGGCCCGCTACGCCAAGAACCACGGCACGGACCGCATTGCGAAGTTCGCGTTCCTGGCGTCGCTCGAGCCGTTCCTGGTCAAGACCGACGACAATCCCGAGGGCGTCGACCGTTCCGTCTTCGACGGCATCGCCGCGGCCGCGAAGGAGAATCGTTACGCCTGGTACACGCAGTTCTACAAGGACTTCTACAACCTCGACGACAACCTCGGCACCCGCATCACACAGGAGGTCGTCGACGCGAACTGGAACACCGCGGTCAGCAGCGCTCCGGTCGCCGCCTACGCAGTCGTCCCGACCTGGGTCGAGGACTTCCGGGAAGACGTTGCCGCCGTTCGTGACTCGGGCAAGCCGACGTTGATCCTGCACGGCACGGCCGACAACATCCTGCCGATCGACGCCAGCGGACGCCGCTTCCATCAGGCCGTTCCGGATGCTGAGTACGTCGAGATCCCCGACGCCCCCCATGGCCTGCTCTGGACTCACGCCGCCGAGGTGAACGAGGCGCTGTTGGGGTTCGTTCAGAAGTGAGCGCCCCGGGGTGAGTTCAGCCGCGAGCACACCCGCGTGGAGCAGGACGGCCGCCGGATGGTTTCCATCCGGCGGCCGTTTGTCGCATGCGCCCTACTTGACCTCGTCCTCGGCCTGCTCCGGGTCAGCGGCCTCGTCAGACGCGTCCACATCCTTGTTGTCGGCGAGCGGGTCGTAGCCCGGGACACCCTCGAGCACCGTGAGTTCCTGGTCGATGGCGGCCGAGACGGCCTTGGCATCTTCCTTGATCTTGCGGATGAAGTCCGACATCGCCTACTCCTCGCTCATCGTCGCGCTCGCGGCTCGCGACCGTCGCTTCATGATAGGTCGCCGTCCGGGCCGGCTCCGGCGATCACGTCCGAGCGCGATCCGATCAGTCCCGGAACATGGCCGCGTAGGGCTCGGACAGCGCCGGGTAGTACACATCCCAGTCAATCGTCGCGACATCGCGGCCGGACTCCGCGGCCACCAGACGATCCAGGTAGTACTCCCAACCGGGACCGACGTTCTCGGCGGACTCGGGTCGCGGCAGCCCTTGCGCGAAGACGAGGGTGGTCGTGCCGTCGGTCTCGCTCAGATCGAGCTCGAGCAGCCACACCTCGTCGCCTTGGTCACCGGTGGTCGTCGACGTCATCGCGAGTCTCTGCGGCGGTACGCATTCCAGGATCGAGAACCGTTCGGACTCGACGTCGTCGCCTTCGGCGGTCATGCGGAAGTCGACGGACCCGGTCGCCGGATCACCAGTCCACGTGCCGATCCACCGTTCCATCCGCGACGGGTCGGTGATGGCCGCCCACACGGCGTCGATCGGTGCGGCGAACGTGCGCTCGAGAATCACATAGGGCACCCCCGCACGAATCTCCCGGCGGCCCGTCGCCGCGATGTCAGTACTCACCCTGTCTCCTTCTGTCTGCTGCTCGAATCTGCTGTCGGCGTGGCGTCGTCGGCGCCCGCCTGCTCACGCACCGTGCGCCGCACCTCGAGATCGAGGGCGTCGAGATGGTGCTCACCGAACCTGGGCGTGGCGGTGCCGGCGTCCACCGCGTCGAGGAACTCGCGCACCTCGGCAAGAGCCCCGGGCACGAGTTCGTAATGACGCTCGCGCCCCTGGTCAACCGCGGACACGACGCCTGCCTGGCCCAGCACCCGCAGATGCCGCGAGATGGCCGGGCGGCTGATCGGATGGTCGGCGGCCAGGTCGACGACACGCGCTGACCCCCGAGCCAGGCGCGCGATGAGCGAGCGACGCACCGGGTCTGCGATCGCCTCGAATCCGTCCATACCCATTGGTAACACATCGGTTACCAATTTCCAAGGGTCTGCTTCCCGGGACTGAGACCGAGATTCAGAGGGCTTCGACTACACGTCGACCCGTCGCGCGAGCGCGAGTCCGATCCGCGCGACCATGTCGTCGACGGCGAACTTGGGCTTCACGTTCATGTCGAGGGCCTCCCGGCACGCCAGCACGGCCTCGACACATTGGAGCAGCTGCTCCGGCTTGGCGTAGCCGGCGAGCGGGTTCGCGATGTCCTCGGCCTTGTCCGGATGCATCGCAGTGACCTGAGCGCCCACACCGACGACGAGCGCGTCGCGGAAGAGCGCGGCGAGGTCGACCAGGGCGCGGTCGAGGACGTCGCGCCCGACCCGGGTGGCCCGCGACTTCTGTCGCCTCTCCAGCTCCTTGAGCGCGCCGGCACTACCGCGCGGCATCCGTGCGGTGCCCTTGCCGGTGCCGCCCGCACCCAGCGCGGTCTTCATCTCCTCGGTCTCGACCACGTCGAGCTCGGCACTGATCGCCTTGGCGGCCTCGTCGGCCGACCGGACCAGGTCCTCGGCGGCGGCGTAGGCCGTCGAATCCCGGGCCGCGGCACGTGCCAGCCCGAGAGCCTTCTCGCGTTGCGTGCGCGCCTCGGGATCGGTCGCCAGCCGACGCGCACGACCGATGTGGCCGCCGCACACCGACGCGGCCCAGTGCGCCTGCTCCGGGTCGAGGCCGTCACGCTCGACGAGGACGCGCTCGATGTCGGCGGTCGTCGGCGTGACGAGTGCGACGTGCCGGCAGCGGGACCGCAGCGTCACCGAGATGTCCTCCGGGTCGACCGACGGCGCGCACAGCAGGAACACCGTTCGCGACGGCGGCTCCTCGACGACCTTCAGCAGGGCGTTCGCGGCCTGCTCGGTGAGCCGGTCGGCATCTTCCACGATCACGATCTGCCACCGGCCCGTCCCCGGTCGGCGAGCGGCGGCCTGGACGATGTCGCGCATGGCCCCCACGGCGAGACTGAGCCCTTCCGGCACCACATGGCGGACGTCGGCGTGGGTCTTGGCCATGACAGTGACGCACGCGCGGCATTCGCCGCAGCCGACGTTCGCGGCGTCGGGCGACTGACACTGGAGTGCCGCGGCGAAGCACTGCGCGGCCACCGAACGACCGCTGCCGGGCGGTCCGGTGAACAACCACGAATGGGTCATCGACGCCCGCGACCACCCCGCGTCGACGGCCGGGATCTCGTCGTCGGGCAGGAACAGGTCGTTCGAGGTCCCCGCGTCGAGCCTCACCGCGAGCACACGAGCGGCACGCGCGGCGGCCCGCAGATCGTCGGCGATGGCCTCTTGCCCGGTCAGCCGATCGAAGACATTTGTCACAGCAACACCCTAATCCGCAGTTCGGACACGCCTGAGACACGGAACCGTGTTTAACGATTGCAAGCAGCCAGCTACCGTAGTCTCCGTGGTTCAACAACGGTCGCGGTGGTCAAAGGGCCTGCATCTGGCCCGATGGCTCATTCATACGCCGTGGCCGATTCTCGCACTCGACATGCTCCGGGCGAACCTCGTCGGCGCACTGTTCACCTTCGCGTTCCTGCGCTTCGGCATGCCGATCCAGGACTCGATCAGCCTCGACGAGATCACCGCGCTGAACCAGGTCATCTTCGCGGCCTACCTGCTGATCGCCATGGTCATCGGGGGCTTCGCCAGCATCCAGCTGTCCCTACCGGTGCTCATCTGGCATCGTCGCCGCACCCGACTCGACAACGAGGCCGCGCGACGCCGCGCCCTGGCCCTGCCGATGCTGCTCACCGCGGTCAACGCCGCGCTGTGGGTGGTCGGAGGCACGCTGTTCACACTGGTCAACCTGACCGTGTCGTCGAAGAACGCCTTCATCGTCGCGATCGCCAGCGCGATCGGCGCGATGGTCACGTGTGCCCTGAGCTACATGCAGGCGGAGAAGGTCATGCGGCCCATCACCGTCGCGGCCATGGCCAACAACCCCGACAACGCGATCGCGCCCAGCGTCACCACCCGCATCACCGCGTTCTGGGTGATCAGCGTCGTGGCTCCGATGCTGGTGATCATCGGGATGATCGTGCTGCATCGACTCGGGATCATCGAGGCCGACTCCACCGGCCTGGAACGCCCGATCCTGTGGATGGCCATCTCCGCACTCGCGTTCAGCGTCATCGCGATCGTGCGTGTCGTGGCCGCCATCAACGACCCGATCAAGCAGCTGCGCCGCGCGCAGTCCAAGGTCAGCGAGGGCGACCTCAACGTCGCGGTGAAGATCTACGACGGCAGCGACCTCGGCCTGCTGCAGGCCGGGTTCAACGACATGGTCGCCGACCTGCGCGAACGTCAGGAGCTGCGCAACCTGTTCGGCCGCTACGTCGGCGAAGACGTCGCGCGCCGTGCGATCGAGACCGGCACCGAACTCGGTGGCGAGGAACGGTACGTCGGCGTCCTGTTCGTCGACATCGTCGGCTCGACGCGGCTGGCGGTCAACCGGCCGCCACGTGAGATCGTCGAGCTGCTCAACGAGTTCTTCCGGGTCGTCGTCGGTGTCGTCGGACGTCATGGCGGGTTCGTCAACAAGTTCCAGGGCGACGCCGCGCTCGCGATCTTCGGGGCCCCGCTCGACCTCGACGACTTCGCCGGCCGCGCACTCGCGTCCGCGCGCGAGCTGCGGGCCGAGCTCTACGAGTCCCTCGGTGACACCGACATCGGCATCGGGGTGTCGGCCGGCAAGGCAATCGCCGGACACATCGGCGCCGAACAGCGACTCGAGTACACCGTCATCGGCGACCCGGTCAACGAGGCGGCCCGCCTGACCGAACTCGCGAAAGACGAACCCACACGCGTTCTCGGGTCGGCGCGCGCCGTGTTCCTGGCATCCCACGAAGAAGCCGAGCACTGGGAGATCGGCGAGGGCGTCGAACTCCGCGGGCGCGGGATCGAGACACTTCTCGCACGCCCGCACCTCGAGCCGGACCGGCAGGGCTGAGCGACTCGCCCCAAGGCTGCGAGCTGCAGATCACCGCTGCTCCTACGCGGTACTCCTACTCGGCGTCCGGGGTCGCCTTCTTGGCCGCGGTCTTCTTGGCGGTCGCCTTCTTCGTCGCGGTCTTGGCGGTCGTCTTCTTGGCTGCGGCCTTCTTCGCGGTCGTCTTCTTCGCCGCCGTCTTCTTGGCCGGAGCCTTCTTCGCCGCCTTCTTGGTGGCCTTCTTGGCCGGCCCGCGCGCCCGGCGATCGGCGAGCAGCTCCATCGCGCGTTCCGGCGTGATCGAGGCGACCTCGTCGCCCTTGCGCAGGCTGGCGTTGGTCTCGCCGTCGGTCACGTAGGGTCCGAACCGGCCGTCCTTGATGACCATCGGCTTGCCGCTGACCTCGTCGTCCTTGCCGAGCTCACGCAGCGGCGGTGCGGCCGCCTGCCGACCGCGACGCTTGGGCTCGGAGTAGATCTTGAGCGCCTCGTCGAGGGTGATCTCGAAGAGCTGCTCCTCGGAACCGAGCGATCGCGAGTCCGATCCCTTCTTGAGGTACGGGCCGTACCGGCCGTTCTGCGCGGTGATCTCGTCGCCGGACTCCGGGTCGACGCCGACGACGCGCGGCAACGACAGCAGCTTCAGGGCATCGTCGAGGGTGACCGTCGAGATGTCCATCGTCTTGAACAGCGAGCCCGTGCGTGGCTTGGGACCGGCTTTCTTCGCAGCCTTCTTCGCGGTTTTCTTCGCCGCGGACTTCGTCTTCGTGGCCGTGCCGCCACCGGGCGCGTCGAGTGGGACGACATCGGCGTCGGCGGGGTCGGAACCTCCGGCGCCACCGCCCGCCCCACCGTCACGCGGTGTCGGGCCCGCGGGAATGGTCGCCGGGGTGTCCCCGTCGTCGTCATCGTCGTCCGACGGCAGGACCTCGGTCACATACGGGCCGAATCGGCCCTCCTTGGCGACGATCTCGTGACCGGTCGCCGGGTCCGTCCCCAGCGAACGGCCCTCTTGCGGTGTGGCAAAGAGCTTTTCGGCCACTGCGAGAGTCAACTCGTCCGGGGTGATGTCGGCGGGCAGGTTGGCGCGCTGCAGATCGGGCTCCGCGTCGGGCGACGTGGCGACGTTCCGTTCCAGGTACGGACCGAATCGGCCGACCCGCACGTAGATCGGGCGTCCTTCCTCGTCGTCGAACAGACGGATCGAGTTCACCTGCCGGGCGTCGATCTCTTCGAGATTGACACCCACGAGCTTCTTCAGACCGCCGTGCTGCGCGATCGCCGACTGGGCGGAACGGCTCTCGCCGTCGGCGGCGCTGCGATCCTCACCGAAGTAGAACCCCGACAGCCACCGCGTCCGGTTCTCGTTGCCGGTGGCGATCTGGTCGAGATCGTCTTCGAGGGTTGCGGTGAAGTCGTAGTCGACGAGGTTCTCGAAGTACGCCTCGAGCAGCCCGACCACCGCGAAGGCGATCCACGACGGCACCAGGGCGTTGCCCTTCTTCACCACGTAGCCGCGGTCCTGGATGGTGCCGATGATCGAGGCGTACGTCGACGGCCGGCCGATGCCGAGTTCCTCGAGGACCTTCACCAGCGACGCCTCGGTGAAACGTGCGGGCGGGTTGGTGGAGTGGCCGTCGGCGGTGAGGTCGGTCGCGGTGAGCGCCTGCCCCTCCGTCAGCTGCGGGAGGCGGTTCTCGGCGTCGTCGGCCTGACCGCCGGTCTGCTCGTCGACGGTCTCGACGTAGGCCGACAGGAAGCCGGGGAAGGTGATCGTGCGTCCCGACGCGGCGAACGTCGCGCGCTCCCCGGAGGAAGCCGTGCCGGCGAGCCGCAGGCTCAGCGTCGTGCCCTTGGCATCGGCCATCTGCGAGGCGACGGTGCGCTGCCAGATCAGCTCGTAGAGGCGGAACTCGTCGGCCTCGAGCTGTCCGGCGACCTGCCCCGGGGTGCGGAAGGTCTCGCCGGCGGGACGGATCGCCTCGTGCGCCTCCTGCGCGTTCTTGACCTTGCGCGTGTACTGCCGCGGCGTCGGGTGGACGAAACTGTCGCCGTAGAGCTCGCGGGCCTGGTTGCGTGCGGCGTTGATCGCCGACTCGCTCAGGCTCGTCGAGTCCGTACGCATGTAGGTGATGAAACCGTTCTCGTACAGCCGCTGGGCGATGCGCATCGTGCGATCGGAGGTGAACCGCAGCTTGCGACCCGCCTCCTGCTGCAGCGTCGACGTCATGAAGGGAGCGTACGGACGGCGCGTGTACGGCTTCTCCTCGACCGACGTGACGGTCATCGCCGCGCCCCGCAGGCCGGCGGCGAGGCTCTCGGCACGATCGGCGTCGAGCACGATCACGCCGTCCGACTTCTTCAGGGCACCCGTGGCCTCGAAGTCGCGTCCGGTGGCCACACGCGCGTCGTCGACGTTGACCAGTCGCGCCTTGAAGGTCTGCGGGTTCGAGTCGTCGGCGCTCTCCGCGTCCATCGTCGCGGAGATGTCCCAGTATTCGGCCGACACGAACGCCATGCGCTCGCGTTCGCGCTCGACGATGATGCGCGTGGCCACCGACTGCACGCGGCCGGCCGACAGCTTCGGCATGACCTTCTTCCACAGCACCGGTGAGACCTCGTAGCCGTAGAGGCGGTCGAGGATACGGCGGGTCTCCTGGGCGTCGACGAGGTCGATGTCGAGGTCCCGGGGATTCTCGGCGGCTGCCCGGATCGCCGGTTCGGTGATCTCGTGGAAGACCATCCGCTTGACCGGGATCTTCGGCTTGAGCGTCTCGAGGAGATGCCAGGCGATCGCCTCCCCCTCGCGGTCACCGTCGGTGGCGAGGTAGAGCTCGTCGACGTCCTTCATCAGCGCCTTCAGTTCGCTGACGGTCGACTTCTTGTCCGGGGACACCACGTACAGCGGTTCGAAGTTGTCGTCGACGTTCACGCCGAGGCGTGCCCAGGGCTGGCCCTTGTACTTGGCCGGGACGTCGGCCGCGCCACGCGGAAGATCGCGGATGTGCCCGCGGGAGGACTCCACCACATAGTTCGACCCGAGGTAGCCGGCGATCTTGCGGGCCTTGGTCGGGGACTCGACGATCACGAGGCGTCGGGTGCCCCCACTCGAGCGGGATGCGGTGCTGGTCTCTGCCACCGGGGCGTCCTTTGGTTGACTGGGTGGAGAACGTTCCTGCGTGTCAGTTCAGGTGTGTTCGTTGGGTTTGTACCTTATGTATAGCGCCGTTTGCACATTTGAATTCCGCGACGGATCGGCCCGGGCGACGGATCCGCCGCCACATTGACACGTTCTACCAGCTCAGAAGCCCGAGTGTGGGATGGCTAATGCTCGTCCACCGGCGGCCAGTCCGCGACGGCCTCGGCGCAGGGCGGCACCCCGACGTACTCGTGCAGGCGCGACAGGCGTCGATGGCCGGCGATCCGCAGTGCCGGCGATTGCCCGCGCGTACCGACGAGGGTCGGCGCGATCCCGACTCGCATCAACGCGGTCGCGAGGGCGGCGTGCGACTCCGGGGCGTGAGGATCCAATCCGAGCTGATAGCGGCCGGCATCGCTGTGACCTGCGGCGATCACCCACAGACGCAGCGCCCGATAGCTCGGGACCCAGCCGGACGGCATCGCCTTCACCGCGCCGGACGACCATGCCCTGTGCAACGGGTCCAGCTCATGACAGGAGGCGGTACGTGCCAGGGGCGTCCCCTCATCCGACGTCGTCGACTCGGCGTCGAGGCCGGCGGCACGCATCTCGACGACGATCTGCTCGGCTCGCCAGCGATCGGCGACCACGATCGAGACCCGCGTACCGGTTTCGGAGCGGACGGTCTGTCCGTGCGCCGCGAGCAGCCCCGCGAGGTCGGTGTACGCGGGCTGTTCGGTCTCCGCGGAGAAAAACGACAACTGGCCCACGAGTCGAGACTAGGTCGTCCCCGGGGCCGGAGCCGGGGTTTGGGGTCGGCGGGTTCACGACGCCGCGGAGCACGTGCCGCCCGCGCACGCCGGGCACAGACAACAAACCGCTCCCGCCTCGACGAATCGAAACGGGAGCGGTGGTTTGCCCCGACTGCGTGGTGCAGTCACACGCGGGTGTTCTCAGACGGCGCGGACGCCAGTGGCCTGCGGGCCCTTGGTGCCCTGACCGACCTCGAACTCCACCCGCTGGTTCTCCTCGAGGGTGCGGAAACCGGATCCCTGGATCTCGGAATAGTGGACGAACACGTCGTCGGAACCCTCATCAGGCGCGATGAAGCCGAAGCCCTTTTCCGCGTTGAACCACTTCACAGTTCCCTGTGCCATTCTTGCAATCCTTTACATATCAACTGTCGCGACACGATGGGTCATCGTGTCGTGGCCGGTCGACCGCCATACCTCAAAGAGCCCCGCGAAGATCTGCATCGATCCGCCAAACTAACCTCAGTACCACGGCTGCAACATGCTTGTCGCCCACCGGGCGGTGGGTCGCGAAAGCTGCGGCCGGAACCAGTCAATCATGTTCGGCCCCCCAGCGATAGTCACACGAACCAAAGTGAGTGAAAACCTCGTCAAACTTCAGATCAACGACATCAGCCGGTAACATCGCCGCAGGTCAGGGACCACGCAGCGACACTATTTCGAAGAGTTGTCACCAGAAGATGCAGTACTCCACATTCGGGACAGGGCTGCTGGCCCGGACCCTCGCGGGTTCCGATGCCGACCCCTCCCCTCTCACTCACCTATCGGTAATCCCGTCGCGCTCAGCATCTTTCGACGACTGGCCGGAGTGGGTGCCGCAAGCTCTGATCGACGCCTATGCCGACAACGGCATCGAGAAGGTGTGGACTCACCAGGCGCGCGCGGCCGACGCCGCATTCCACGGAAATCATGTCGCTATTTGCACGGGTACCGCCTCAGGCAAATCGTTGTCGTATCAAATGCCCATTCTCACCGCTTTGCTGAACGAAAAGAATGCGACGGCGCTATACCTCGCACCGACAAAAGCACTCGGCGCCGACCAGATCCGGGCGATGTCGTCGATCATCGCCGGACGGCCGGAGTTCGGGCATCTGCAGCCGTGCGCATACGACGGCGACACCGACCCCGAGATCCGTCAGTGGGCGCGCGCCCATTCACGCTGGATCTTCACCAACCCCGACATGTTGCACATCGGGATTCTGTCCCATCACCACCGCTGGCGTCAGTTCTTCCGGCATCTCCGATTCATCGTCGTCGACGAATGCCACCACTATCGTGGGGTGTTCGGGTCCCATACCGCGTTGGTGATGCGGCGATTGCTGCGCATCGCGCGGGCGGCCGGCGCCGATCCCATCGTCATCGGGGCGAGCGCGACGGTCGCCGAGCCGGCGGAGGCGCTGGGCAGGCTGATCGGCGAGCCGGCCGTCGCGGTGACCGAAGACGGGTCTCCCCGCGGCGAGCGGACCGTCGCCCTCTGGGAGCCCGACTTCCTGCCCGTGGTCACCGGCGAGAACGGCGCACCGGTCCGCCGTTCGGCCGGCGCCGAATCCGCCCGTCTGCTGGCCGATTTCGTGGTCGAAGGGGCTCGCACGCTGTGCTTCGCCCGTAGCCGGCGGGGTGTGGAGCTGACGGCGCTCAGCGCGCGGCACCTGTTGTCGCAGAGCGCCCCCGAGCTCGAGTCCCGGATCGGCGCCTACCGGGCGGGCTATCTCGCCGACGATCGACGGCGTCTCGAGAAGGCCATCTCCGACGGGGAGCTGCTGGGCGTGGCCACCACCAATGCGCTCGAACTCGGCGTCGACATCAGCGGGCTCGACGCGGTGATCGTCAGCGGTTATCCCGGGACGGTCGCCTCGTTCTGGCAGCAGGCGGGGCGGGCGGGGCGCCAGCGCGAGTCCGGCGACTCGCTCGTCGTACTCGTCGCGCGCGACGATCCGCTCGACACCTACCTCGTGCACCATCCCGAGTCGCTGCTCGGCAAACCCGTCGAGGCCACGGTCACCGACCCCGCCAACCCGTACATCCTGGGTCCGCATCTGCTGTGCGCCGCCATGGAGAAACCGCTGTCGGACAAGGAGATCGACGCCTGGAACGCCCGCGACGTGGCGCACGACCTGGCGAGCGAAGGTCTGCTCCGCAAACGCAAGTCCGGGTGGTATGTCACCGCCGGGACCGAGCCCCACGCCGACGTCGACATCCGCGGCGGGATCGGCGGACAGGTCCTCATCGTCGACACCACGACATCGCAACTGCTCGGTACGGTCGACACCGGTCGTGCCATGTCGACCGTGCACCCCGGCGCCGTCCACATCCACCAGGGCGAAACCTATCTCGTCGACGAACTCGACCTCGACGACGGTCTCGCGCTGGCCCACCCGGAGGATCCGGACTGGACGACGTCGGCGCGGGAGACGACCGACATCACCATCACCGCCACGCTCGCGAGCCGACGATTCGGTCCGCTGACGGTTGCGTTCGTCGAGGTCGACGTCACGCACCAGGTCGTCGGGTATCTGCGCACGTTGCGGACCGGCGAAGTACTCGACGCCGTCGAACTCGACATGCCCGAACAGACACTGAACACCCGCGCCGTGATGTACACCCTCACACCGGAGTCGCTGGCCGACGCCGGAATCGACGAGACCCGGTTGCCGGGCTCGCTCCATGCCGCCGAGCACGCGGCGATCGGCCTCCTTCCACTGGTGGCGACCTGCGACAGATGGGACATCGGTGGTCTCTCCACCGACCTCCACCCCGACACCGGGCTGCCGACGGTCTTCGTCTACGACGGCTACATGGGTGGCGCCGGTTTCGCCGAGCGAGGGCACTCGGCTTTCCTGACCTGGATCGACGCCACCCGCGACGCCGTCGCCAGCTGTGGTTGCGAGAGCGGCTGCCCATCGTGCGTCCAGAGTCCCAAATGCGGCAACGGTAACGATCCGCTGGACAAGAATGGCGCAGTAGCCGTCCTGGATCTTCTCCGTCGGGAATACTTGGCCCATGCATGACGAGGCATCCGACCGGGGGACACATACCTATCGTCAGGTCACTCGACCCTCCCGGGCCTTCTTCCTGCTCGCCCGACCGACGCAGAACACCGACCAGTTGCCGTCCTCCATCGGCGAACGCGATGTGTTCTTCTCCGAGGAGGAGGCACTCGACGCCCTGGACCTCCACTACGCGTGGTGCGCCGCCCGTTCCGGAGGATTCACCGACGTCGTGACGACCGCGCAGTGGTACCTCCAGACGGCGATGGTCGGCCCGCGGGTCACCGCGTCACTCGGCGAGGTCTACCTGGCGTCGTCCGATGCGCAGTCCGGCGAGACGTGGGCAGCGGCAGGAGGTTTCCTCACCGAAGGAGAGCTCATCCACTGGTCGTCGTTCGTTCGGGCCGCCCGGACGTGGATCCCGATGAACACCGGCACCGATGCCTTCGAACTCGCCTACCGCGGTGACACCGACGTGCACTTCCACCAATTGTGGTTTGCTCCCATGCAATCCATCCGGGTGTATCCGAAACGGATCTCGGTGGACGCGGACGGGCGCGGCTAGGTGTACTAACCACGG
>NZ_LIYC01000055.1:0-27063 GCF_001418765.1 Gordonia sp. HS-NH1 | reverse complement strand
CGATACGTATGACGCATTCTGTGTGGGCCGGCTAGGGGCCGGCGGTGGCCCCCGTCAGCGGCGGGGACGCCGCCAGGACCTCGTTCTCCTCGTCGGTGAAAGTCCGTGCACGCGAGAGGAAACGGACCCCTTCCGGTGCTTCGAGGCTGAACCCGGCGCCACGACCCTTCACGACGTCGAGGATCAGCTGGGTGTGCTTCCACAGCTCGAACTGGTCGCCGTTGATCCAGACCCTGACGGCCGGAATGGGTTCGGGGAGTTCGATCTCGCCGACCAGCACATCCCGCTGGCCCACGCGGTACTCCCCGACCGGGTAACACATCGGGGCCGAGCCGTCACAGCACCCACCGGACTGGTGGATCATGAGGCCGCCGTGCAGCTCCGACAACTTGGTCAGGAGCTGCACGGCGGAGTCTGTGGCGACCACCCGATCAGGAACACTCTGCTCGGCGGTCATCTCGCTTCACTCTCTGTCGTCGTGCGTGGACCCTTCGTGACGCTCGCAAGCTCGCTCCTCAGGGAGCGGGATGAAGCCGAAGCGCTACCCCCAGCTCCCCGGGGAGCGGGTCTGCGGGCATCTTCTCTCCGCTCCCTGAGGTGCGAGGAGCGTTAGCGACGAGCCTCGAAGGGTCAGAAGAAACCCTTGGCACTCTGAGCGTATCCGACCAGGAGGTTCTTGGTCTGCTGGTAGTGCTCGAGCATCATCAGGTGGTTCTCGCGGCCGATACCGGACTGCTTGTAACCACCGAAGGCGGCGTGTGCCGGGTAGTCGTGATAGGTGTTCGTCCAGACGCGGCCGGCCTGGATCTCGCGGCCCGCGCGGTATGCGGTCGCACCGTCGCGGCTCCAGACACCGGCGCCGAGTCCGTAGAGCGTGTCGTTGGCGATGTGCATGGCGTCGGCGAAGTCCTTGAAGGTGGTGACCGCGAGGACCGGACCGAAGATCTCTTCCTGGAAGATGCGCATCTTGTTGTTGCCCTGGAAGACAGTCGGTTTGATGTAGAAGCCGCCGGCCAGGTCGCCGTCGAGCTCGGCCGCCTCGCCGCCGATCAGCACCTCGGCGCCCTCGTCCCTGCCGATGGCGAGGTAGGAGGAGATCTTCTCGAACTGATCGTTGGAGGCCTGCGCGCCCATCATCGTGTCGGTGTCGAGGGGGTTGCCCTGCTTGATCTTTCCGACGCGGTCGACGGCCTTGGCGATGAACTCGTCGTAGATGTCCTGCTGGATCAGCGCGCGACTGGGGCAGGTGCACACCTCACCCTGGTTGAGCGCGAACATCGAGAAGCCCTCCAGCGCACGGTCGAGGAACCCGTCGTCGGCGGACATCACGTCGTTGAAGAAGATGTTGGGGCTCTTGCCACCGAGTTCGAGGGTGACCGGGATCAGGTTCTCCGACGCGTACTGCATGATGAGCCGGCCGGTCGTGGTCTCACCGGTGAACGCGATCTTGCGGATGCGGTTGCTCGACGCGAGCGGCTTGCCCGCCTCGACACCGAATCCGTTGACCACGTTCAGGACTCCGGCGGGGAGCAGGTCGCTGATCAGGCTGACCAGGTACAGGATCGACGCGGGTGTCTGCTCGGCGGGCTTGAGCACGACCGCGTTGCCCGCGGCGAGGGCGGGGGCAAGTTTCCACACGGCCATCAGGATCGGGAAGTTCCAGGGGATGATCTGGCCGACGACGCCGAGCGGCTCGTGGAAGTGGTAGGCGACGGTGTCCTCGTCGACCTCGGAGATCGAGCCCTCCTGGGCGCGCAGCGCGCCGGCGAAGTAGCGGAAGTGGTCGACGGCCAGCGGGAGGTCGGCGGCGAGGGTCTCGCGGACGGCCTTGCCGTTGTCCCAGGTCTCGGCGACAGCCAGCTTCTCGAGGTTCTCCTCCATGCGGTCGGCGATGCGGAGCAGGGCCAGCGAGCGCTCGGCGACGGGGGTCTTGCCCCACCCGGGTGCGGCCTTGTGCGCGGCGTCGAGCGCGAGGTCGATGTCCTCGGCCGTCGAGCGCGCGACCTCGCAGAACACCTTGCCGTCGACCGGCGACGGGTTCTCGAAGTACTGCCCCTTCACCGGCGGGGTCCACTGTCCGCCGATCCAGTTGTCGTAACGAGACTCGTAGCTCATCACCGATCCATCGGCACCCGGCTTTGCGAAGACGGTCATGGTTGCTCCTTGCGTGTGGGCCTCAGCGTGAGGACGCTCTGCGGATGTCACACAGGACACCGAGGGCGTCCGTTGTGATCTGTTCCACACCTTAGGAGCGCGGTGGTTGCACGAGCGTTGCAACGTTGATTCCCCTGCCAGGCCGCCAGGGGCTCGCCGACGGAACCGTGCACCCCGCCCGGCGATCGGGCTCGGCCGGCGGGTTGCAGCCTTCAGGCCCCGTACCGCTTGTCGAGGAGCCGGATGCGTCCACCCACGACGGCGCGGTCGGGATCGCCGACGGGCAGGCGGTGTTCGAGGCGACGCCACGCCGCCAGGTCGTCGCGTCCGTGCGTCGACGAGGTCCACCGGCGCAGTGCTGCGACGTCGCCGGTCGCGAAGAGACGCGACCGCAGGTCCTCTCGCAGTTCCTCGAAGATCTCGACGATCCCCGGTGCACTCGATTCGGCGAGCAGCCCGCCGCGGCCGAGGTCGTCGACGACCGACACGAGGTCCGACCCCGACGCGATACGCGACCGGAGGTCATCGACGTCAGACGTGATGTCGAGGGTGAGCCGGTAGGGCCGGCTGGCGACGACGTCGGCGCCGAGATCGCGGCGAAGCCGGGAGATCTCGGCCCGCACGGTCACCGGGTCGACTCCGTCCTCGGCCAGCTTCAGTGCGAGTTGCTCGGTGTTCAGTCCCTCGGGAAAGGCTTGCAGCAGAACGAGTATCTCCGCATGCCGACGCGACAAGGTGCGGGCGCCCGATCCGTCGGCGGTGCGGTGCCAGCGTCCCGAACCGTCGCCGAGGACGGTGAGATGCGCTGCGGCCCGGGACCCGAGAGCCGGTTCGAAAGTGGACGGGTCGGCGAGGTCGACGGCGCCCGCCCGCAGTTCACGCTCGACGGCCGCGACCACCGACCGGACGGCTGCCAGCGCGAACGGCGCCGCGACCTCACGCCCGCCGGTCACGTCGACGACACCGATCACGTGCCCGGTCAGCGGATCGTGCACGGGGGCTGCCGCGCAACTCCACTCCTGCACCGGCCCGGCGAAGTGTTCGGGTCCGACGACCTGCACGCCCCGATCGACGGCCAGCGCGAGGCCGGGGGCGTTGGTGCCGACCACCTCCTCGCTCCACACCGAGCCCTCGACGAAGTTGATGTGCCCGGCACGGTCACGGGCGGCGGTGTCGCCCTCGATCCACAGCAGCCGTCCGGCCTGGTCGGTCAGCGCGACGACGACCCCGGTGTCGGCGATCGCGTCGACCATCAGCGATTGCACCAGCGGCCGGACCGCGGTGATGGGGTGGGCGGCTCGATAGGCGGCGAACTCGTCGGGCGACATCGCGGACGCACGATCGCCGTCCGGCGCTGCCTCGCTCGGGTCGACGCCCCTGGTCAGCGACCTCGCCCACGACTCGCGGACGATCGAACGGACCGCATCCGCCGGTGGGTTGACACCGGAGAGGAAGTCCTCGTACGCCCGGCGGATGCGCGTGGCCACCGTAGCCGCGTCAGTCATGCACCCTCCGTCGATTGCCCGATATGTCGTCGATTCTGCCTGCACCGATGTGATCTCGGCAACATTCGACCAGCTTGTCGCCGTCGATCGGTGCACGACCCTACGGTCAGCTTCCGGGCCCGGCCTGGGAGAACCGGGCCGAGAACGTCCGCGGGGTCATGCCGGTGACGGTCTTGAAGTCACGCACGAAGTGCGCCTCGTCGGCGTAGGACAGATCCGCCGCGAGCGAGGCGAGGGTCCCCGACCGTTCGCGCAGTCGCTCGGCCGCCTCGTGCAGACGACGACGCTGGATCAGCCATTTGGGGGTCAGGCCGAGGCGCCGCCGCGTCAGCCGCTGCAGGCTGCGTTCGGTGAGGTGGAAACGCTCGCAGATCTGCGCGACCGCCGTGACGGTCGAGTCGGTCTCGACGTACTCCACGATCGCGTTGATCAGCCGGCCGTCGTCGTCGAGCGGGAGATAGGACCGCAGCCAGTCCTCGACCCGGTCGGTCGCGGCGCGCTGGGTCTCCTCGAGCCCGGGATCGACGGCCATCGCCGACCGCACCGACCGCTCGAGATCGCTGCCGCGCCGGCCGAAGACCTCGGACAGTTCCGCGTGCCGATCCGTCCACTCGCCGACGTCGCCGGTCAACAACCCCCCGGCACCCGGCGTCAGCATGACACCGACCGCCCAGCCGCCACCCGTCAGCACCGTCTCCGACAAGCCGGTCACCACGCCGTAGAAGCGGGCGTAGGTGTTGCTCACGACGATGAGGCACACGGGGTACTGCAGCACGCGCTGCGGCGCCTCCGCCCCGGGCGGCACCCACCACACCGGAACCCAGAAACGACGCACCAGGTCGGCGAGATCGGGGCTCGGCGTCCACCGTCCGATGCGATAACTCGCGTCCGATGGGTCGACGAGGTGTGCGCGCTCGACGTCGTCGAGCCGCGCCCGCCCCGGATTGTCGGGTTTCATCAATCACCGTCCCGTGGTCTCGCGGTTGACTCTCATCATGACCGCAATCAACGACACCTCACCATTGCTCGACCACTACGCCCGCCTCGCCGACGGATTCGCCGCCGTCCTCGACGCCGCACCCGCGGACACCTGGACCGAGAACTCCCCGTGCGAGGGATGGACCGGCCGCGACGTCGTCGGCCACGTCATCGACACCCAGCGCGAGTTCTTCGGGCGCCACGACGTCGATCTCGGGCCCGCACCCTCGCTCGACGACCCCGCCGCAGCGTGGCACACCCATCGCGACACCGTCGCGGGTCTGCTCGCCGACCCGGCCGTCGGCGACCGCGCCTTCGACGGCCACTTCGGACCGACCACCATCGGCGAGACCCTCATCCGCTTCTACGGTTTCGACATGATCGCCCATCGCTGGGACATCGCCCGTGCCGCCGGGACAGAGCATCGTTTCACCGACGACGAACTGTCCGAGATGGAGACGGCCGTCGAGGGTTTCGGTGACGCGCTCTATTCCGAAGGAGTGTGTCGCAAGGTCGAGATCCCCGCCGGCGCCGACCGTCAGACCACCCTCCTCGCGCGCCTGGGTCGCGTCGCGACCTGATCCCTCCGCTCCCTGAGGTGCGAGGAGCGAAAGCGACAACCCCTCCACTCGCACCCCAGGGAGCAAGCGGGGCAGCGGAACTCAGGGAATCCAGCCGTTGTGCCGCGGGTAGCGTGCGCGCAGGTGGCCGTAGACGTAGGTGCTGAGGAGGAGCGCGGCACCGGTCGCGATCGACGGCCAGAGGAACTCGTTGTCGAGTGACCCACGGACCGCCGCGACGGCCCAGCCGATCACGAGCAGCACGAGCGCGATGGTCGCCAGGATGCGGATGACGAGCACGACGGTGGCCAGCACCGCCCACAACGCCTCGCGCGCACGCCCCGCCCGTCCACCCACCAGGTCATCGTAGTGTCGCGCCGACCCGCAGGCAGTGCTCCTGCGTCTCGCATTTGTGCCCATCGACCCGCACCGCATGGACAATGGAGGAATGAAGACCATCCTCAACGTCATCTGGCTCGTGCTGTGCGGACTGTGGATGGCGATCGGCTACGTCGTCGCGGGCATCATCTGCTGCATCCTGATCATCACCATCCCGTTCGGCATCGCGTCGTTCCGGATGGCGAGCTACGCGCTCTGGCCCTTCGGCCGAACCGTCGTCCGCAAGCCGACCGCGGGCGTGGCGTCGACGATCGGCAACATCATCTGGATCATCGTGGCCGGCCTGTGGCTCGCGATCGGTCACATCACGACCGGCCTGGCCATGTGCCTGACCATCATCGGCATCCCGCTCGGTATCGCGAGTTTCAAGATGGTGCCGGTGTCGCTGCTGCCGCTGGGCGCCGAGATCGTCCCGACGGATCAGCAGATGCCGGGTGGTACGCCGGTGCGGATGTGACCGACCGAACGCCGCGCTGACCTCCCCGGACCCATCCGACGCGCCGTCGGATCCGAACAGCGGGCATGACACTCACGACCGGCCCCGACGAGGGGCCGAGATCCATCGCCGTGATCGGCAGTGGAGTTGCGGGCCTGACCGCCGCCCACGTCCTGTCCACGCAGGCGACGGTGACACTGTTCGAGGCGGATTCGCGACTCGGTGGTCATGCGCACACGCATCTGCTCGACCTGCCGTCCGGTCCGCTGGCCGTCGACTCGGGCTTCATCGTCCACAACGACCGCACCTATCCGACGCTGATCCGGTTGTTCGACGAGCTGGGTGTGGCCACCCTCGACACCGACATGTCGATGTCGGTGTCGTCGACGGTCACCGGCCTCGAGTACGCGGGCGCGCTCGGGGCGTCGGGACTGTTCCCGACTCCGCGCAATCTCACCCGCGGGCGCTACCTGGTGATGCTCGGCGAGGTCGTGCGGTTCCACCGCGCGGCACATCGCGTGCTCGACGACCCGCGAGCCGACGTGCCTCTCGCGCACTTCGTCGAGCGCGAGGGCTTCTCCGACTACTTCCGCGACAACTTCCTGCTGCCACTGGTGGCCGCGGTGTGGTCGTGCGATGAGCAGACCGCTGCGGACTATCCCGCGCGCTACCTGTTCGCGTTCCTCGAGCATCACGGCATGCTCACCGTTTTCGGTTCGCCCACCTGGCGAACGGTGGCCGGCGGGTCGATCCGCTACGTCGAGGCGGTCGCCAACGGAATCGTCGCACGTGGTGGGCGGATTCGTCGTGGTTCGCCCGTCCGGCATCTTGCGACCACCGATGCGGGCGTCGAGGTCGGCGTCGGCGAGCTTCCGGTCGAGATGTTCGACGCCGCGGTCGTCGCCACGCATCCGCACCAGGCGTTGTCGATGCTGGCCGCTCCGACGCCCCAGCAGCGCGAAGTCCTGAGCGCGATCCAGTACCTGCCGAAACCTGCTGTGCTGCACTCGGACACCTCGCTGATGCCACGGGCCCGTCGGGCATGGGCGTCGTGGAACTACCAGATCCGCAACGATTCGTCGGCGTCCGAGGTCGCGGTCACCTACGACCTGACCCGGCTGATGCGTCTACCCGACACCGCGCCGCGGATGCTCGTCACCCTTGGTCGGACGGACCTCGTGGACCCGTCGACGGTGCACGCCGAGATGCAGTACGAGCACCCGATCTACACCACCGAATCCGTTGCCGCGCAGTCCCGCTTGGCCGACATCGGGACCGATCGGCTGGCTTTCGCCGGCGCCTACCACGGGTGGGGCTTCCACGAGGACGGCGCGGCGTCGGGCGCCCGTGCGGCGGCGCGTCTCGGGGTGAGCTGGGAGCAGACCACCCCGCCGGTGCCGGCATGAGCACCGCGCCGACGGAAAGACCCCTTTCCACGACATCGACCGCACCGGCCCTGCCGGCACTCGTCGACGCCGAGATCGGGCACTCGCGGATCACGCCGCTGCGACACGCGTTCACCTACCGGACCACGTCGTGGCTCATCGACCTCGACACCCTCCCCACGCTGCCGCGCGCGTTGCGTCCGTTCGCCCGCTTCCGCCCCGACGACCACTTTCCCGAGCCCGCCACTCCCGGTGCGACACTTCGGGATCGGCTGGACGCGCACCTGCGTGGGGCGGGCGTCGAGCCACCGGCCGGACGGGTGACCGCGTTGCTGTCACCGCGAGTGGCCGGTTATGTGTTCAATCCGCTGAGCGTCTTCTGGTGCCACGACGCCGACGGCCGGCTCGTCTACGTCGTCGCCGAGGTCCACAACACCTATGGGCAGCGGCACTGCTACGTCGTGCACACCGACGCCGCCGGCCGGGCCGACGTGGACAAGGAGTTCTACGTCTCGCCGTTCAACCCGGTGGACGGCCGATACCGCCTCTGGCTGCCCGAGCCGGCCGGGCGGCACGTCGCGCTGTCGGTCACCCTCGAACGTCCCGGCCACCGCCCGTTCGTCGCGTCCCTGTCGGGTACGACGACGCCCGCGACACCCCGGGCCGTCCTGTCCGCGCAGCTGCGAACGCCCTTGGCACCCATCGTCGTCGCCGCGCGGATCCGCCGTCACGGAATCGCCCTCTGGGCGCGCCGTCTGCCCCTTGTCCCCCGACCCGACCACCCCGTTTCCACCACCATCGCACTTGAGGAGAAGGTTCGATGAGCATCCCCATCCGCCACCCCGGCCTACCCGACCACGCGTCCGTCGACAGCACGCGCTGGCCCGACGTCGCCGCCCCGCCCGTGGGACGAACGGTGTCCACGCGCGCCCGGGCCGCCGAGCATCTGTTCCGCCGGGCCACCGACCGTCTCGACATCCGGATCGAATACCCGGATGGCGCTCTCGGAGGACTCCGTCACTCCGTCGTGCAGCCGCGGATGATCGTCCGCCGCCCCGACGCACTCTGGCGCCGGATCGGGTTCGGGGGACTCATCGGATTCGGCGAGGCGTTCATGGCCGGCGACTGGACCACCGACGACCTCGTCGGCGTCCTGACCGCCTTCGCCGAACGCCCCGGCGATCTCGTCCCGCGGCCGCTGCAGTGGTTTCGGGCCGCCGCGCTCCCGAAACATCCACTGTCCGAGCACAACACGGCTGCGAACACGCGCCGCAACATCGCCCGGCACTACGACCTGTCGAACGATCTGTTCGCGTCCTTCCTCGACGACACGATGAGCTACTCGAGCGCTCTGTTCGACCAGCCGCTGCGGGGTTCGGACCGGCCAGCATGGTCCGACCTCGCCACCGCACAGCATCGGAAGATCGACCGGCTCCTCGACCTCGCCGGAGTCGGGCCCGGCACCCGGCTGCTCGAGATCGGCACCGGATGGGGAGAACTGTGCCTGCGCGCCGCGGCGCGCGGCGCCACCGTCCGATCGGTGACCCTGTCCTCCGAGCAACGCGACCTCGCACGAACGAGGGTCGAGGCAGCCGGCCACGCCGACCGCGTGCAGATCGACCTGCTCGACTATCGCCAGGTCGACGGTACCTACGACGCGGTGGTGTCGGTCGAGATGATCGAGGCCGTCGGCCAGAGGTATTGGCCGGCCTATTTCCAGACCATCGATCGGGTCCTCGCACCGGGAGGACGCGTCGCCATCCAGGCGATCACGATGCCCCACGACCGGCTCATGGCCTCTCGCAACACCTACACCTGGGTGCACAAGTACATCTTCCCGGGCGGACAACTGACGTCGATTCCCGGTCTGCGAGCGGTCGCCGCCGGCTCCACCTCCCTACGCCTCACCGAGACCGGTGCCATGGGCCGGCACTACGCGGAGACGCTCCGACTGTGGCGCGAACGCTTCCGCGGCAACGCCGACGAGGTGCTGCGCCTCGGCTTCGACCAGACCTTCCTGCGGATGTGGCAGTTCTATCTCGCGTACTCCGAGGCGGGCTTCCGGTCCGGGTACCTCGACGTCCACCAGCTCCTCTTCACCCGCGAACCCGCCGGCACGGGTGACGGTCCGACGGGCCGGTCACCGCGATGACCGGATGGTCCGGCTTCCTCACGATCACGGTGGCGAGCCTGGTGTTCCTCGCGGTACTGCAGGCCGCCACCTTCGCCGTCGGTCACCGCATCGGCCGCTACAACGTCGTCGATGTCGCCTGGGGGCTCGGATTCGTCGGCGTGGCCTGGCTGGGTCTGCTGCTCGGCGGCGGTGACCCGCTGCGCAACTGGTTGCTCGCCGTCCTCGTCACGGTGTGGGGCGTGCGGTTGTCGTGGCACATGCACGCCAAGTCCGCGGGCAAGGGCGAGGATCCGCGATACGTGGACCTGCTGGAACGATCCGGTGGTACCGGCCTCGGTACCGTCGCGCGCAAGATCTTCGGAGTCCAGGGGGCGTCGCAATGGTTCGTCTCGCTACCGCTGCAGGTGTCGGCGGTGACCGAGTCCGCCGGCCTCCTGCCGGTGATGATCCTGGGCACGCTGGTGTGGGTGCTCGGCGTGTCCTTCGAGGCGGTCGGCGACGCGCAGTTGCGCGCGTTCAAGGCCGACCCGTCGAACCGGGGCACGATCATGGACCGGGGTCTGTGGGCGTGGACGCGGCACCCCAACTACTTCGGCGACTCGTGCGTCTGGTGGGGGCTCTGGCTCATCGTCGCGAGCGCGTGGCCGGGCGTGCTCACGGTGCTGTCGCCGCTCGCGATGACCTACTTCCTGGTCTACGCCACCGGTGCCCGCCTGCTCGAGAAGTCGATGAGCCGACGGCCCGGATACCGCGAGTACCAGGAGCGCACGTCATACTTCTTGCCGCGGCCCCCTCGTCCCCGGACGCGCGCGGGCACGTGACACCCGCCCACCGGCGGGCGAGCCCGGTGGACCACCCATTCAGGTCGACGACGACGGCAGGAGGTACGTGATGACCGACCATCTCGATCCCGACGCTGCCGAGTTGTTGGAGATGGCCCCGCTCGTCGCGCTCGATGCACTGTCCGACGACGAACTGCGAGACGTCCACACTCGGGTCGCGGCGGCGCCGCAGGATCTCCGCACCCTGTTCGACAAGCAGGTCCGCGCGACGCGCGAGGCGATGGCCGCAATCAGCAAGACCACCGCGACCCCGCCCCCGCCGACCCTGCGCGACCGCATCCTCTCCGCCGCTCGTGCCGATGCCGGTCTCGATGCGCCGGACACCACGGAACCGCACGCCGACCCGTCCGTCGGCGCGGGGACCGTCGAGACGTCCGACCAGACGCCCACATCCGGGCCCGCTGCCCGGGAATCGTCTGTCCCACAGCAGCACTCCACGTCGATTGCCGCCGAGTCCGAACAGGATGACCGACGACCACGACGTCGCTGGACGTATCTCGCCGCCGCGGCGGTACTCGCCGTCGCCATCGGTGCCGCCGGGTGGGTCATCGGACAGTCGAGTTCGCCGGAACCGGAGGTGCGGCCGCTGGCCTCACCCGCCGAGCAGGTCTTCTCCGCGGAAGACCTACGGTCGACGGGAGGTCCGGTCGCGACCGGGAAGGTCACCGTCTATCTCGCGAAGTCGGCGGACACCGGTGTGCTGGTGATGGATTCGGTCCCGCCGCCCCAGCCGGGGACCGTCTATCAGATGTGGCTCATCGGGCCGGACGGTCCGCGCTCGGCGGGCACGATGACCGACAAGGACGTCGAACCGGTGACCACCGCCGTCCTGTCCGGGATCAACTCCGCCTCGACCCTCGCGTTCACCGTGGAACCGCCCGGTGGTTCGGACCGACCCACCACCACCCCGGTCGCACAGTTGTCGCTGATCTGACCCCGGACCTCCGCCGAAATCCACCCCGTGGACGCGAGCCGGCGACATATCGTCGGCTGTCCGTTTCCCACGGGTGGTTTCCAGCCGGTCAGGCCGGTCACTTCAGCAGCGCGCGGATCGCCTCGATGCTGTCGGCCTGCCCGGGTGTCTTGTCCGGCCGGTAGCGCACCACGCGGGCGAAGCGCAGCGCGACGCCGCCGGGATACCGCGAACTGCGCTGAGCACCGTCGAGTTCGATCTCGACCACGATCTCGGGACGCAGGTACACGGTGTACGAGTCCCGGTGCGTCTCGTGCTTCGGGAACTCCTCGGTCTGCCAGCGAAGCAGCTCGTCGGTCAGACCCTTGAACGTCTTCCCGACCATCACGAGTTCACCCGTCTCGGGATCACGGGCGCCGAGGTGCAGGTTCGACAGCCATCCCGACCGCCGCCCCGAGCCCCACTCGGCACCGAGCACCACCAGATCGAACGTGTGCGTCGGTTTGACCTTCTGCCACGCCTTTCCGCGGCGGCCGGCCACATACAGGCCGTCGAGCGATTTCACCATCACGCCCTCGTGTCCGTCGGCCATCGCGGCGTCGAAGTGTCGGCGCGCCTCCTCGAGGTCCGGCCGGGTCACCGCGGGGATCCGCAGGTGCGGGGCTATCGAGTCGATCGCCGCGAGCCGCTCGGACAGGGGGCGGTCGATGAGGTCGGTGCCGTCGAGGTGCAGGCAGTCGAAGAAGAACGGCTTGAGCAGACGTTCGGGTTCGCCGGCGGCGGTCGGTCCGGAACCGAATCGGCTCATCGTGTCCTGGAAGGATCTGGGCCGGCCGTCGTCCGAGAGCATCAGCGTCTCCCCGTCGAGGATCACCGAGTCGCACGGCAACGCGGCGATGACCGCGACGAGGTCGGGCACGTTGGCCGTCACGTCGCGCAGCGTGCGGGTGAACACCGAGATCTCGGTTCCCTTGCGGTGCACCTGGATGCGCGCTCCGTCGAGTTTGTAGTCGACGACGAGGTCGGGTCCGAGGAGAGCCAGCGCGGAGTCGAGGTCCTCGGCGGGTGTCGCGAGCATGGGTTCGACGGCGCGCCCGACCTGCAGGCCGACCCCGGCCAGCGCGTCGGCGCCGAACCGGGCCAGCGCCGCGGTCTCCGGCAGCGAACCGGTCAGCATGTTCGCCCGGCGCACCAGCGTCAGATCCTGCCCGGTGACCTTCGCGATCGCGTCGGTCATGACACCCGCGAGAGCCCCCTGCCTCAACTCGCCGGTGAGCAGTGCGACCAGGAACTTCTGTTCGGCTTCGGTCGACGCGGCGAACAGGGACGCGATGATCTCGCCACGACGTTTCGTCGAACCGGGGCCCGACGCCGACGCGAGTTCACCGAGCGCGGCGTCGACCGCAGCGACCTCCAGCGTCGGCGAATCGGCCGGTGGCGCCATCAATTTCGATAGCGACCGCCAACCGACGCCGAGCCTGCCCTGCGGTATCTCGCCCGACAGCCAGGCGACGACGATCGGGAGTTCCACATCTGTCGCCGCGGTCAGCGCGTCGGCCAGCACCGCCGTCTTGCGGGTCCGCGACCGATCGCGTGCGACGTCGGCGGAGGTCTCGACGACATCGATCAGCCTCACGCCGTCTCACCACCTGTCGGACGAGCATTCACCCATTCGACGGTACGCCGGGCGTCCGACAATCCGGCTCGGTGCGTGACGAGTCGTACCGATCACCTCGCGAGCACTTCGGGCGTACTCGATCACCGGGTCGTCGCATCTGCTGACCAGTCACCAAACCGGCCCGAGTATCGCGGAGCGAACCCGAGGTCGCACACAACGTGCGTTCGCACGCGACACCGCGCTCGTCTGGACCAGGGAGCGCGCGGTTCGTCAGATCAGGACGCGCACGTGCTGATCAGGTCGGAGACGTTATGTTCGCCGCACAGCGGTACCGACATCTCCGGAGAGGTCCCGCTCGGGGTCACACGGCCCCAATGTGTGGCACTGCGGCGGCAGTCAGCGATATAGCAGGCGGGCGCTAGGGAGTCGTACACACGGAACACAACGGGTTTCGACGCTCTCCCATTCCCGTCACCAGCGCGCGAAGACCAGGACCGTTGGCGAATCACTGCGAGTACCACTCTTGGCGGCGGCGATATCTCGGGCCCGAAGTCAGCCGCTGGAATCGGATTTCCGGCCGCGAGGCCGCCTTGCAATGACTCAGCAGGTGAGCGTCAGTCTCAGTCGATGGGTGTCATGTCGCCGGGTACCCAGGTGTGGTCGAAGAAGGCTTGGCCTGGTCCGTAGAGGCGCAGGATCACGAAGTAGCCCTTCCCGGGCACCGTCCGCAGCCAGTTGGTGCTGTCGGCACCGGGCGGGGTGTCCGGTCCGAAGTGGATGTCGTGTGAACCGTCGGCGTTCGGTGTGGGTTTGTCCATGGTGTTGATCGAGGGAAACCGTTGGCCGTTGTCGAGGCCCGAGGCGGTCACGTTGTCGTAGATGGCCACTGACCAGAACAACGCAGCCGGTAGGTTGGCTGGTAGGTGAAGCCGGTATGACTTCGCGCCGTCGAGCCAGTCGCCGTTCGAATCACGAAGCGTGGCTGGTTATTTGGCTCCCTTGTCGACGACGTTGACCACCATGCCCGGAGAGTCGGAGTACGCGGAGGTGAAGAATCCCGTGCGCTGCTCGAGGTTGGTGAACGTACCGCTGGACTGGAACTCGGTGTTCTCCCCGGCAAAAGTGTTGATCCACGGCCTGTCTGGGTAGTACGTACCGCCTGGTTCGAGGGCGAGCAGACTGGTGATCGTCACCTTGCTCAGTTTGAACGCGGTGCGCGCCGCCCGGTCGAGGAGTTCGCGATCACCTGGGCTGGGCTGGAATGGGCGCCCTTTCTCGATGCCGAGTGTGTGCAAGAATCCGCGCATGTCCAGGTCGCAGGGGTCGACGGCTTCGGCCTGGATGAACCGGTCGAGCATGTCGAAATACGCGCCGTCCGACGGGAACAGCAGGTCGACCGGAACGCCCGAAGCATGCGGAAACTGCATCGGCAGGGCGTCACCCTTCGCCCCCAGCGGGTAGATCACGGTGTCCTTGATCCGGGCAACGGCTGCCGTCAGATCGTCGGGATCCTGAAAGAAGGCCCGCCAGAACAGGAACACGTTGTGAGTACGGGAACGGTAGACGAAACCGTCCTCGGGTTCGGGTCCGTCGTAGTCCGGCGGCAACAGCACATATGTGCCCCCGGCACCGGCATCCGGGCCGGCCAGACCCACGTCACCTTTCCACGTATGTCCGTCGATGGTCGGTCCGACGATCGGTCGTTGCCAGAAGTCGTCGAACATTCCCTGCACGCCAGGGGGCGCCTCGACCACCAGCGGACCGTACTCATGCAGGTCGAGATAGCCCATCGCATAGACGACGTCGAAGTTCGGAGTGGTCACCAGGGTGGCGGCATCGATCCGTTCCTGCCAGATCGGCAACACGTGATAGCCGGCCCCGAACTGTCGCTCAGAACCCTCCTTCATCGCCCAGATGTTGATGGCCGGAAGCGACCACAGGTAGCTCTGGACCGCGCGCTGGAAAACCAGCTCCGTACGCAGGGTCTCGATCGTCTCCGAGGTCGGGAATCCGCGGTCGAATTCGGCATCGGCCAGCTCGTCATAACGGCTCATCCACGCACCTCTGGTCAGCGGTATCGTCCGCAGCCAGTTAACCAAAGCACCGGCACCGTTGCACCCGAATCGACCGGCACCGCATGAAGAGTCACGCGGAACCCCCGACAGTGCGTGCCCCGTCCCGCGACACGTATCTAGGGATCGTTCGGGTCTGGCGGTGTCGCTGGACCGGGTCGCCCCCGCGCCTGAGCGGTCAGCGCCTCGGCAACGGTCGGAAAGACCTGCAGCGCACTGTCCGGCGCGGCAGTGCCGATGACGTCCCGGAACTGTCCGACCTCACGGGCAATGGTGAACTGAATACCTCTGCCGGACAGCGCATCGTGGAGTTCGACGAGCATGGCCACGGCACTGACGTCGATGAAGGGTGAGGTCTCGGCGTCCAGGACGATGGCGCGGGTGTCTCCGGTGGCGAGGTCGGAGATCCGATCGCGCACGGTGTCGGCGTTGGCGAAGAACAATCCCGCTTCGACGCGGATGACCGTCACGCCCTCGACGTGCCGGGGGTCCGCCTCGTCGGTGGCCTCCACCCAGCGGGTTCCGTCCTTGACCACGGTCGCCACGTGCGGCCGCGAGACCCGGTAGAGGAGCAGCAGCATGGACGCGGCGATGCCGATGATCAGGCCGGGCAAGGTGTCGAAGACCAGAACACCGAACAACGCGACGAGGGCGGCGATGAAGTCGGCGCGAGCGGCGCGGCCGTAGATCGTGCCCAATCGGCCCGTCCACACCCGGTACAGGCGCCGCAACGCAGCGAGGTCGACGAGCTCGACCACCGCCGCGATGACCACCGCGGCCAAAGTCGCCTCGGGGAGTTTCTCGAACAGACCGGTCAGGAACATCAGCGTCAGGACGGTCAGTACGGCGACGACGAGCCCGCTCGCTTGTGTCTTCGCGCCGGCACCCCCGTTGACAGCTGTCTTCGACAAGCTGCCGTTGACGACCATCCCCGAGCACAAACCGGAGCCGACGTTCGCGGCCCCGAGACCGATGAGCTCACGGTTGGCATCGACGGTGTATCCGGCTCTGGCGGCGTATGTCTTGGCTGCGCCGAGGCCTTCGGCGAAACCGATCAGCACGATCCCGGCCGCGGGTCCCACCAGTTCGAGGTACTGATCCATCGACATCCCGGACGGCAGACCCAGCTCGGGCAGGCCGGGATCGATCTGACCGACGATGTCGACACCGGAGTCATCGAGACCCAACAGCCACACGGCCCCGATACCGCCCAAGACCGCCACCAGTGATCCGGGAACCAGCGGCAGCCACCGCCGGATCGTCAACACCAGAACCAGGCTGGTCACGCCGATGATCGTGGTGCGCCAGTTCCATTCCGACAGATGGGTGAGGAAGGAACCGGCCTGTTCGAAGAAGTTTCCCGAGCCCTTCGGGACGCCGAACAGCTTCGGGACCTGACCGATGATGATGGTCAGCGCGAGCCCGACGATGAATCCCTTGAGGACCGGCTCGGAGATGAACGAGGCGATGAACCCCATCCGCAGGACGCCGGCGAGAAGCGCGGCCAGCCCGGCGGTGATCGACAGTGCGACAGTGGTGGCGAGAAAGAGTTGCGGATCGTCTCCGGCGATCGGGCCCACGGTCGCCGCGGACAACGCAGCGGTCGCCGACATCGGCCCGACCACCAGATGACGTGAGCTGCCGGCGGCGGCGTAGAGCACCAGCGCCGGGACAGCGGCATACAGACCCACCACCGCCGGCACACCGGCGATGGTCGCGTACGCCAGGGCCTCGGGTACCAGGACCGCCCACACCGTCAGCCCGGCAACCACGTCGGGGCGCAGGTAGGCCATCCGATAATTGCGCAGGGAACTGAACACTGCTCCCGTCGGACGCCGCGCTGTCATCGTCCGGGGTCAGTCCGCGACGACGGCGCCGACCTCCGAGCCGAACCACTCACAGACCAACCTCCGCCACCGATCGTGCCCGGATCATCCAGCTGCCCCGGATGCGCACGGCATCCACGGTCAGTGTGCCGCAACGCGGCGCATCCGACAGCGATACGCCTTCCAAGCCCGCCGCGGGCGCGGCTCAGACCTCCGTGAGGTCGACGGTCTTGGTTTCCTTGACGCTGAGCAGCGCGATCATGGTGGCGCAGGCGGCGATGGCGAGGTAGACACCCACCCAGCCGACGCCGTAGTCCGCGACGATCCACGTGGCGATGAACGGGGCCACGGCGGCGCCGAGGATCGATGCGACGTTGTAGGCGATTCCCGAGCCGGTATAGCGCACGTTGGTCGGGAACAGCTCGGGCAGGATGGCGCTCATCGGCCCGAAGGTGAGACCCATCAGCGTCATTCCGAGGATCAGGAAGAACAGCATCATGCCGTCGGTCATCGACGACGGGTCGAGCAGCCACTGGAAGCAGAGGCCGAACACGATGATCGCCGCGGTGATCACGATGAGGAAGGCGCGACGGCCGTACCGGTCGGCGAGGCGCCCCGAGATCGGCACGCAGGCGGCGAAGAAGAGGACCGCGACGAGCTGCAGCTGAAGGAAGTCGACGTAGCTGATCGAGAGCTTCACGCCTGACTCGTCGGTCACCTTGCCGGTGCCGTAGGAGATCACCCAGGTGGTCACGATGTAGAACAGCGTGTAGGTCGCGACCATGATGAACGTGCCGGCGATGAGCGGGCGCCAGCTGGTCTTCACGACCTCGGCCAGCGGAGCCTTGACCTTCTTGCCGTCGGCGACAGCCTTGGCGAAGACCGGCGTCTCGGTGAGCTTCAGCCGGACGTACAGCCCCACCGCCACCATGATGGCGCTGGCCAGGAACGGGATTCGCCAGCCCCAGGTCATGAACGCATGGTCGGAGCCGGAGGACGAGGCGTCGAAGTCGAGCCCGAGCATCAGCAGCAAGAAGGTGCCGTTGGCGAAGAAGAAGCCGATCGGTGCGCCGAGCTGCGGCCACATGGCCGCCCACGCGCGTTTGCCCTTCTCCGCGGTCTCCGTCGCGAGAAGCGCTGCGCCAGACCACTCTCCGCCCAGACCGAGACCCTGGCAGAAGCGCATGAGCGCCAGCAGCGCGGGCGCGAGGTAGCCGACGGAGTCGTAGGTGGGCAGCAGGCCGATGACGAAGGTCGCTATTCCCATGGTGAGCAATGAGCCGACGAGCGTCGCCTTGCGCCCGACCCGATCTCCGAAGTGGCCGAACAGGATCGAGCCGATCGGCCGCGCCACGAACGCGAGGCCGAAGGTCGCGAACGACGACAGCAGCGCCGCGGTGTCGTCGCCCTTGGGGAAGAACAGGACTGGAAAGACCAGGACCGCGGCCGTCGCATAGATGTAGAAGTCGAAGAACTCGATGCTCGTCCCGATCATGGACGCGACCACGATGCGGCTACGGGGTACCGGCGCCTGATCGGGGTGGTCGATGTTGCGGACCGCGGAATCGCTCATTCGCGCGACGTTACGCCTGCGGATCGGCGCCCGAGCTCCGACCCCTGAGAAAATCCTGAGCGCCGTCCCTGGACAATCCGGGGAGCTGTCGGGTCTCCAGATTCACTACATTTGCCCCCGCCGTGCGTGGTGCCCACACACGGCTAGCAAGTTCTCGACGCGGTCGCTCAGCGCAGTGCGGCTGCGACCTGGTCTGCCATCGCCTGCTGGCCTCGTGTGTTGGCGTGCATCGCCGGGAAGCTGACCGCACCCAACGTCGGTTCGACCCATCGCTGATCGCCCGCGCAGGCGTGGTGGCCGGCGGAGACCTTGGTCATGTCGACGTAGGTCGCATCCGTGGCCGCAGCGGCGCGGCGCATGGCGTCGTCGAGGGCGGCGAAGACCCGGTGCAGGTATCCGATATCTCCGGGCGCGGTGAGCAACGACGCCGAGCAGAGCGCAGTGCCCCTGGCCGGGAAGATCTGCGGATACCCGACGAGGAGGACGCGGGCGCGCGGCGCGGCGCGGTCGATGCGGCGCAACGCGTTCACGAGGTCGGGGTAGGTCGAGGTGTTGATCTTGTCGACCAACGAGGTGCCGAACTCCTCGCGGCACGGGGTGGCCGACAACGGCGCGGACAGCCAGGCCTGCTGGCAGGCCGAGGTCGAGTCGTTGAACAGCCCGTTGTTGTTCGCGCCGATCGTCATGGTGACCAAGCGGGTGGCCGGCCCCAACGCGCTGATCTGCGGTCCCTGCCACCGGTACTGCGACTTGGTCAGATTCTCGGTCGTCGCGCCCGCACAACTGACGTCGGCGACCGGGGTCCCGCGTCGCTTGGCGACGAGGCTGGAGTAGTTGACCAGCGAGTTCGAGCAGAAGGTTGCCGCACTCGTCGCCTGGGGGAACACCGATGCGCCCGCGCTGTAGCTGTCACCGAGATTCACGTACGGGTACCCGTCCGCTGCCCGGGCCACGCCGGACTGGGCGAGTCCGCCGACCAGCGCGACGGCAATCGCCGCCGCGGTCAGCGCGGTTCGGATGCCGAGGCGTCGGTGGGGGCCGCGGCGGTACGGCAAGGGCATTCCGAACTCCGGATCGTGGTGCTCAAGTGACTGATGTTGTTATTGAGACTAACACTAGCGGCCCGACAAACCCGCGTCCGGCGTGCGCCTCAACGGGAACAGTCCGATCAAGAACCCGCAACACTTCGTCACTGACGACGAAACCCGTTGCATCACAGAGCACTTACCGGGCGTCCTGGTGTGCGAACTCGGCAGTTGTCGCACGCCGCGAGTCGCGGTACGCCGTCACGCCGAGGTGGGATGCCGCGATCACAATTGCGGCCACCGTCATGGGGGCGCCGCCGACCATCAGCAGCCCCCAGAAGCCGGTCCAATGCCCCACCCCGTAGACGGTCGCACCCGCCAGCGCCGCTACCGCCAGCCACGACACCCACCAGCGCATCACCAGCGCGGCGACAACAGGTGCGGCACTCAGCAAGACACCGACAGTCACCGGCGGCCATGCGCCGTACACGAACCACACCGGGTCATCACACGTCGCGTCTGCGCGAACACCAGGCTCATCCAGTTCGCCGATCTTGCCGCACGACATCGACGACCAGCCAGCAGGTTCGAACGCGTTCCACACCGCGAACGCGACGCCGAGCACTCCCAAGACCACCCAGGCCGCCCGCACCCACTTCATGGCCGCACGCTACCCGCACACGACGACTCACAGATCCTGGTGCCGCCTTCACGCAGTCGCCGGTCAGCTACCCCGCTTGATCCACTCCTCCAGGTGAGGGGCCTCGGTGCCGACGGTCGTGCCGTCGCCGTGGCCGGTGTAGACCTTCGTCTCGGGGTCGAGGGTGAAGATCTTCTCGGTAATCGAGGCGATGATCGTGGGGAAGCTCGAGTACGAGCGACCCGTCGCGCCCGGCCCGCCCTGGAACAGGGTGTCGCCGGAGAACAGCACCTTCGCCTCGGGCAGATGGATCACCGACGAGCCCGGCGAATGGCCCGGGGTGTTGATGATCGTCAGCTCGGTACCGGCGACCCCGATCTTCTGGCCGTCCTCGAGGTCCTGGTGCGCGACATCGGGATGAGTGTCGTTCCAGAGCATGTCGTCGCCGGGATGCAGCAGAATCGGCGCGCCGGTGGCCTGCGACAGTTCCGGGGCAACGGTCACGTGGTCGTTGTGGCCGTGCGTCAGCACGATCGCCTTCACCGTGCGGTTGCCGACGCCGTCGAGGATCGGCTTCGCCGAGTGCGCGGCGTCGATGATGATCACCTCGTCGTCATTGCCGACGAGCCACACGTTGTTGTCGACGTCCCAGGTTCCGCCGTCGAGACTGAAGGTGCCCGAGGTGACGACGTTGTCGATGCGCAGATCAGACATCAGAGTTCCACCACCGAACGCAGCACCTTGCCGGCCTCCATCGCCGAGAACGCCGCTTCGACGTCGTCGATGCCGATGCGTTCGGTGACGAACTTGTCCAGCGGCAGGCGGCCCTGTTCGTAGAGGTCGATGAGCATCGGGAAGTCTCGCTCGGGCAGGCAGTCGCCGTACCACGAGGACTTGAGCGCACCGCCGCGGGAGAAGAAGTCCACGAGCGGCATCTCCAGGGTCATCTCCGGGGTCGGCACACCGACGAGCACGACGACGCCGGCGAGGTCGCGGGCGTAGAAGGCCTGCTTGTAGGTCTCCGGGCGGCCGACCGCGTCGATGACGACGTCGGCGCCGTTGCCGTCGGTCAGTTCCTGCACCGCCGCGATCACGTCGTCGACCTTCGAGCCGTCGATGGTGTGGGTGGCACCGAGGTCTTTCGCCCACTCGAGCTTCGACGCATCACGGTCGATCGCGATGATGGTCGTCGCACCGGCCAGGCGGGCGCCGGCGATCGCGGCGTCACCGACACCTCCGCAGCCGATGACCGCGACCGAGTCGCCACGACCGACGTTGCCGGTGTTCATCGCCGCGCCGATACCGGCCATCACACCGCAGCCGAGCAGCCCGGCCACGGCCGGGTCGGTGTCGGGATTGACCTTGGTGCACTGCAATTCGTGAATGAGGGTCTTCTCGGCGAACGCGCCGATACCCAGCGCCGGGGTCAGTTCGGTGCCGTCGGTCAGTGTCATCGGGACGCTGGCGTTGAAGGTGTCGAAGCAGTACCAGGGGCGTCCGCGCTTACAGGCACGACACTGCCCGCACACCGCACGCCAGTTCAGGACGACGAAGTCCCCGACCTCCACATGGGTGACGTCGGAACCGACCGACTCGACCACACCCGCGGCCTCGTGCCCGAGCAGGAACGGATACTCGTCGTTGATGCCGCCCTCGCGGTAGGCCAGGTCCGTGTGGCAGACACCGCATGCCTTGATCGCCACGACCACATCGCGTGCGCCCGGGTCCGGGATCACCACGTCCACGACCTCCGTCGGCGCCTTCTTGCTGCGCGAGATGACTCCCTTGACTGTCTGCGACATGCGCTCTTCCTTCCGCAACTGCGTTGTTCGGGGTACGTGTGCGACGTGTGTCCGCGGGCGAAGCGACGCACCGCGGCATCGCCGGAACACATCGTCACAACCTTATCCGTAGGTCGATCGTCGGTCCACTGGGAGTGGACGTCGTCCACTATTGATATTCAGTCGTGTCGCACTGCCCAGGTTTGTTTCGCGCCGCGGGCGCGCGGGCACACCGAAGAGGAACCACCACTCACGTTCGATCACGAGGAGGTCGACCATGGCACAGAACAAGAAGGACCCCGGACCCTCGGTCAAGGACGACGAACTCTACGAGAAGCTGCGCGACGAGGGGAACTCGAAGGAGAAGTCCGCGCGCATCGCCAACGCCGCCGCCAACAGCTCGCGCTCGGACGTCGGCAAGAGCGGCGGAAAGTCCGGCTCCTACGAGGACTGGACCGTCGACGAACTCAAGAAGCGCGCCAAGGAACTCGACCTGTCCGGCTACTCGGATCTGAAGAAGGACGAGCTCATCGAGAAGTTGCGGGATCACTGAACCGGGACGAACCGGTCCGACAACACCGAAGCCGCCGACCCTGAGGGATCGGCGGCTTCGGCGTGTTGTGGGACGGTGCCGGTCAGTGCGCCTCTCGGCAAACAGGCCGCTCGAAGCGGCAAAAGGGTGGGACCCGGGGCATTGAGTCCGTCACCGTCGCGGGGTACAACTGCGGCGATCGGAAAGTTATTCCGCCGGGTCACCACCACGTGCCGAGGGCGTCCGGGCACAGTGTCCCGCCGGTCACCGGATCAGGCCGAGACGCTGGAACGCGGTGAGCGCGGTCTCCCCGGTGTTCCAGAGCGCGCGGACATCGCCACGCGCACCGGCGGCCGCGCGGCCGTCTTGGAGCGCGAGGCCGTTGCGGAATGTGAGCACGTTGTAGCCGACGTCGGCGGCTCGCAGCATCGGCCCGGTGGCCCGGCCGGCGCCGGCCACACGGTCGAGGCCCTCCCCGACGGTGTAGAACCGGAAGATCGGTCCGAGGTCGACGCCGTACTCCCGAAGTGTGGATGTCACGATCGAGTTCCCGTGCGCTGCAATGGCATCGACGATGAAGAAGAAGTCACGCGCGTTTCCTGGCGTCGCGCGGGAGGCGGCCGTCGCGTAGGCGAGGTCGACCGTGATGTGCGAGTTGTACCCGGCCATCGCCACCCGCTGACCCGGGACGGCGCAGTCGGCGGCCATGTCGAAGTAGTGCCGCCACTGGGATGCGACCGGACCACCCCCGAACTCGCCGCGCACGGCGTCGAGGAACCGGTTGAGGAGTTCGAGGCTGATCACCGGGGCCCATTGCGGGGTCTGGAAGACGCGCGGGTTGTTCTGCAGGGGCATCACCGCGTCGCGTTCCACCGCGGCAAGTCCCAGGGCGAAGAGCCCGCGGCGGTCGCGACGTTCGGTGAGGATGTCCACGATCCCGTACAGCTTCGTGACGTTGCGTCGTAGCTGTAACAGGGGCAGGTCTCGCGAATCACGCTCATAGGTACTGAGCGCGACGAGCCGCTCCCGGTCGGCGGGGCGGAGCTCGGTGCCACACGTCTCGGCGGGTGCCGCCGTCGACGTTGCCGGCGCGGCGACGATGAGTGTTCCGAGCAGAGCGGCGGTCAGCAGTGCCACCGAGAGTGTTCGCATGGAACGCGGTGTTACCCCTCCGCGCGCGGATCAACCCTCCGACGGGGTTGCGAGACCCTTCGTGACGCTCGCAAGCTCGCTCCTCAGGGAGCGGAGGTCGTCAGGGCAGGAGACCCGCGCTGCGGGCGGTCACCACGGCCTCCAGCCGCGACGACGCCCCGAGCTTGCGCATCGCATCTTTCATGTAGCCCTTCACCGTGTAGACGGTCACCCCGAGCGTCTCGGCGATCCGCGCATTCGAATATCCCAGTGCGGCAAGGGAGATCACGTCCTGCTCGCGCCCCGTCAGATCCACCTGCGTCCGCGCTGTCGGGTTCGCCGCGACCAGGACCTCGGTGATCGCGGCGAGCTCGTCGGCAAGCCGGTCGTCGTCGACGGTGTCCACCAGCGATCGAAGTCGTGTGTAGGCCGCGGTCATCCGGTCACGCATCTCCGCCTCGTCCCGGGCGGCGTGTTCGAGCCGCGCGCGCGACGCGACGATCTCGTGTTCGACGGTGCGGGCTCCCATGGCGAGGACGTCGAGCATCCGTCCGCCGATCGGGTCCGGGGTGTGCAGCGCGCCGTAGAGCACCGCCACGGGCGTCCGATCGACGATCACCGGCGCGGCCATCATGGCGCGCAACCCCTCGCGCTCGATGATCGTGTTGTAGCGATGGGTGATGCGCGGGGTGCGGAGATAGTCGTCGACGACCATCGGACGGTTCAGCGACACGACCTTGCCGCCCAGCCCGTGCCCGACGTCGACCGACACCCCCCTCAAAGCTCCGACCGTCGAGCCGGCGAAATGCTGCAGACGCAGGTTCGACGGCCCGTTCAGGACACCCGCGAAGGCCAGCGGCACCCCGCTGGACCTGCGAACCCGGCGCAGCGCGTCGGTGACGATCCCGCTCAGCGGCTCGGGCATCTCACCTCACTCTCCCCCTCTTCGGAGGGTGTTCCAGGAAGTCGTCCGCGGAGGACACTGTGACTCAGCTTACTCAGTCAAGAGCGAGGTTCACGATGACACAGGCCACCACGACCCCCACCGACCTGGTCGACCGCTGGTTGGCGATCTACGGGGCGCCCGACGCCGACGCCGCGTCGCTTCTCGTCGACGGACACGATCCCGACGCGGTCGCCTTCACCGTGATCGAGGTCGAGCAGACCGGCGATCACCAGTCCGGCGACGTCCGGCCGGTCACCACCGACGTCACCTACGGCGAGCTGGCCGAGCGGTCCAAGCGACTCGCGGCGGCTCTCGCGGAGCTGGGCGTCGGTCGCGGCGACACGGTGGGCGTCCTCATGGGCAAGCGCGAGGAGCTCGTCGTCTCGCTGCTGGCGATCGCTCGCCTCGGCGCGGTGTACATCCCGCTGTTCACCGCCTTCGCGACCCCCGCGATCGAGATGCGCCTGCAGGCCGGTGCCGCGAAGGTCGTCATCACCGAGCCGAGCCAGGCGGACAAGCTCTCCGGGATCGACGGCATCACCACGGTGGTCGCCGGCGAGCAGTTCGAGGAACTCATCGCCTCGCACGACGCGGTCACCGAGTCGGTCGCGGTCGGCGGCGACGGGACGTTGATCCTGCTCTTCACCAGCGGTACCACCGGTGCGCCGAAGGGCGTTCCCGTGCCGGTCAAGGCGCTCGCCTCGTTCGTCGCCTACATGCACTTCGGTCTCGACGTCCAGGCCGACGACGTGTTCTGGAACGCCGCCGACCCCGGCTGGGCCTACGGGCTGTACTACGGTGTGCTCGGCCCGCTCGCGGCCGGGCGGCGCAATCTGCTGCTGCACGCCGGATTCACCCCCGAACTCACCGCCAAGATCCTCGGCGACCTCGGCGTCACCAACTTCGCGGCGGCACCGACCGTCTACCGCTCGCTCAGCAAGGACTCGCGCATCTCCGGGTTCTCGCTGCGCCGGGCATCCTCGGCCGGTGAACCCCTGACCCCTGACGTCATCGACTGGGCGCTGGGCGCCATCGGCACCGAGGTCCGCGACCACTACGGCCAGACCGAGCACGGCATGTTCATCAACAACCACTGGCACGAGTCGGTCCACGAGACCCTGGTCCCGGGTTCGATGGGCCGGCCGATGCCCGGCTTCGCCGCGGGCGTCGTCGACGGCCAGATCGCCATCGACGTCCCGGCCAGCCCGCTGATGTGGTTCTCGGGCTACCTCGACGCCCCGGAGAAGACCAAGCAGCGGTTCTCCCCCGACGGCCGCTGGTACCTGACCGGCGACACCGGACGGGTGGACGACGAGGGCCGCTACTTCTTCACCGCACGCGACGACGACGTGATCATCATGGCCGGGTACCGGATCGGCCCGTTCGACGTCGAGAGCGTCCTGATCACCCACCCGTCGATCGTCGACGTCGCCGTCGTGGGCCGTCCCGACGAGCTCCGTGGCGAGGTCCTGGAGGCGTTCGTCGTCCTCGCGGACGGGGGCGAGGGCACCGATGCTCTCGAAACCGAGCTGCAGCAGTTGGTCAAGACGCGGTTCGCCGCGCACGCCTATCCGCGCACCGTGCACTTCGTCGACGCCCTGCCCAAGACCCCGAGCGGCAAGATCCAACGGTTCCTGCTGCGCCAGAAATGAGTCGCGTTCGCGCGTAACGGCCTCACCGTGTGTGAGCGATGAACCGACTGCGCGGCCACTGACGCCGCCGCGCGAAGACCGACTGCGCCGGCCGGGCTTCGACGACCTCGCCCAGCCCACGACGCGGTCACCGGACGCGCAACCAGCGGGTCACACCCCTATCCGCTGGTTGCGCTTCTCCGGTCCCTCCCGGTCACTTCAGCCAACATCCCGCGACGGGTCCACGAGCGCCCGCACCGAATCGGGCGGCGTCTGCCCGCTGTGGGTCACCGGGGCGTCGTAGACCGTCCGTACGGGGACGACGCCGGTCCACTCCGCCGACTCCCCACCAGGTCCACCGGTCCGCGCCTTCGCGATCCACTGTCCGTCGACGATCGGCAGACGCAGTGCGACGGTCGCCGCCAGCTCTTTGCGCGTCGTCGACCGGACTTCGGCGACCCGACCGGGAATGAGTTTGTCCGACAACATCTCCAATGCCGCCTGGGCATCGTCGGCGACTTCGGGCACACCGCGTACGACGGCCGACCGGTAGTTCGCCGAATGGTCGAAGAGGGTGTCGGCCACGACCAGCCCGTCCAACACGAACACCGTGAAGGTCACCGGCGCGCCCGCCGCCACGTGCCGCAGGGCACCCGCCCCGGTCGATCCGTGCAGGACGATCGAGTCGCCGTCCCGCGCGAAGAGCATCGGCACCGACCAGGGGAGGCCGTCGACGACGGTGCCCAGGGTCCCGACCTTCGCCTCGTCGAGCAGGGCGTCGAGCAACGCACGGTCGGCTGCCCGCTCGGGTTTGCGCGTCAAGGACGAGAGCGGCGATGCCGCGTCCACCGGAGTACCGCCGTTCGAAGTCATGCGGACATGGTCGCCCCCGACGGCTGTCGGCTCAACAGGTTTGCTGGGGCACCCCTGCTGGAACCACCCGCCACAGCGCGCCGAGCGACATATCGGGCTGTTGCAAAAT
>NZ_LIYC01000054.1:0-28152 GCF_001418765.1 Gordonia sp. HS-NH1 | reverse complement strand
GGATCCAGGCTCAGGGAGCGGAGGCCGGTCGCTATCTACTTCTTCGGCAGCTTGCGCGCGTAATCGGAACCGATCGCGATCCAGCGGGAGAGTTGACGATCGGTGGCGATGCCCGCGTCGTCGACGCGTAGCCACCCTCGGGTCTCCCGGCCGGACATCACCATCGGTCGGGTGTGTGGATATTCGAGAAAACCGGCCGTCTCCTCCGGTGCGACGCGGACCAGGATGCCGCCTCTGCGGCTGGCCGCGACGGCCATGTTGCCGTTGATCAGGAACGCCAGCCCGCCGAACATGGCCTTCTCGTCGAGGCCGCACTCCGTCGCCAGTAGAGCGCGGATGCGGTAGGCCAGGTCCTCGTCGTACGCCACCGGTCCAGGCTATTCGGCTTCGGTCACGAACCGGGACTTGGCAACGAACTTACCGGGCAGTAAGGTACTGTCATGGCGATCAACCTGGAGCTCCCGAAGAAGTTCGATTCGACGGTCGAGCGCACCCACATGGCTGCCGAGCACCTCTTCCGGCCGATCTCGCGCAAGTACGACCAGGCCGAGCACGAGTACCCGGTGGAGCTCGATGAACTGGCGAAGCTCGCCAAGCAGGGCCGATCCTCGGAGAAGTCGGAGGACAGCGAGAGGACGGCGTCCGACGCGCCGTCCGCGAACGGCGCCAACATGCGCGCTCTGCTCTCGGCGCTGGAGATGAGCTGGGGCGATGTCGGTCTGCTGCTCTCCATCCCGGGTCAGGGTCTCGGCAACGCGGCGATCGCGGCGGTGGCCAACCCCGAGCAGCTCGAACGCTTCGGAGATGTGTGGGCGGCGATGGCCATCACCGAGCCGAGCTTCGGCTCGGATTCGGCGGCGGTCTCCACGACCGCGACCCTCGACGGCGACGAGTACGTCCTGAACGGCGAGAAGATCTTCGTGACCGCGGGCTCGCGCGCCGACCACGTCGTCGTGTGGGCGACCATCGACAAGAGCGTCGGCCGCGCGGCCATCAAGAGCTTCGTCGTACCGATGACCACCGACGGTGTCACCGTGGCCCGCCTCGAGCACAAGCTGGGCATCAAGGCTTCCGATACTGCGGTGATCCGGTTCGAGAATGCTCGGGTTCCGGCCGAGAACCTGTTGGGTTCGCCGGAGATCGACACCAAGAAAGCCTTCGGCGGGGTCATGCAGACCTTCGACAACACCCGCCCGGTCGTCGCCGCGATGGCCATCGGACTCGGCCGCGCATCTCTGGAGGAGCTGCGTCGAATGCTGGAGGAGGCGGGCCACGAGATCGACTACGACCGCCCCGCCTCGTCGCAGCACGCCACCGTCGCCGAGTTCATCCGACTCGAATCCGACTGGGAGGCATCGTGGTTGCACACGGTGCGGGCAGCGTGGATGGCCGACAACAAGCAGCCGAACTCGACCGAGGCGTCGATGTCGAAGGCGAAGGCCGGCCGGGTCGTCACCGACATCACCAACAAGACCGTCGAGATCGGCGCCACCGCTGGCTATTCGGAGACGTCGCTGGTGGAGAAATGGGCTCGCGACTCGAAGATCCTGGACATCTTCGAAGGGACGCAGCAGATCCAGCAGCTGATCATCGCTCGACGTGTGCTGGGCAAGACCTCCGCGGATTTGAGGTAGTGGTTCGCGGTTGGCGAACTCTAATGCGCAAACCGGACACATCTCGGATGTCCGAGTGTGACGATGGGGAAGGACGAGGGCCGAACCAGGCGCCCTGACCGAGCACCCATCCATCGGAGGTGGTGTGGCATGACCGCACCCGACAACATCGCGATCGATCCGTCACTGATCGACCTGTACAAGGACCTGCACCGTAATCCGGAGTTGGGTTTTCGAGAAGGTCGGACCGCTTCGATCGTCGTGGATCACCTCCGCGCATCGGGATTCGAGGTCACCACCGGGGTGGGCAAGACGGGTGTCGTCGGCGTCCTCCGAAACGGGGACGGGCCCATCGTCGTGTCCCGGGCGGACATGGATGCGCTACCCGTGCGAGAGGACACCGGTCTCGACTACGCCAGCACCGCCACCGCCATCGACGACGACGGTGAGTCGGTTCCGGTCGCGCACGCCTGCGGTCACGATCTGCACACCACCTGCCTTCTCGGTGCGGCTGCTGTCCTGGCGGGTGAGACATCCGCGTGGTCAGGCACCTTGATCGTCGTGTTCCAACCTGCCGAAGAGTTGGGTGCCGGAGCCCAGGCGATGGTCGACGACGGCCTGTGGGACAGGTTTCCGAAGCCGGATGTCGTTCTCGGTCAACACGTGTCACCGCTGCCGGCCGGGAAGATCGCCGGTCACGCGGGCGCGTCGTACGCCGGATCGGACTCTCTGCGGATACGTCTGGTGGGTCGAGGTGCGCACGGCTCGATGCCGGAGGCCTCCGTCGACCCCATCGTGTTGGCGGCCTCGACGGTGCTGCGATTGCAGACAGTGATCTCGCGGGAGATCCCGAGCACCGCCACGGCCGTCCTGACCGTGGGATCCATCCACGCCGGCGATGCCGCGAATGTCATTCCGGGAGAGGCGGAAATACAGCTGAACATCCGCAGTTACGAAGAGAACGTGCGCAGTCGGATCCTCGACAGTGTCGAGCGCATCGTGCGCGGCGAGGCTGCAGCATCGGGTGCACCGGAAGAACCGACCATCACTGAGATCGAACGCTTCCCGGTGGTGACGAACGACGCCGCGGCGCTCTCCACGACACTCGGTGCGTTCGCGGACTGGCTGGGGGAGAACAACATTCTCGATCCAGGCGCGGGCGCGGGAAGCGAAGACGTGGGGATCCTCGCGACGAGCTGCGGAGCGCCGCTCTCGTACTGGTTGCTCGGTGGTGCGGACCCGACTCTCTTCACGACCGGTGACATGACGGATCCGGCCGTGTTGAAGGTTCCGTCCAACCATTCGCCGCACTACGCGCCGGTCATCGATCCGACGCTGTCGATCGGGGTGCGCGCCCAGGTCGTCGCCGCGCGGACCTGGCTGGGCCCGGCCGCCTGATCGCCCACCGAACCGGGACCTCACACCCGGCCGATGAGCCAGTCGGCGATGGTCGCGGCGTTGCGTGGATCGGTCGCCACCCCTGGGTGTCCGGTGAAATGATCGGTATAGGTCACCGACACCCCCGACCGTCGGTAGGTGTCGACCAGACCGGCCACCAGCGGTTGCGGGGACACGGTGTCGACGATGCCGGAGTCGACCCGGACCGGAAGAGCCTTCGAGAAGCGAAGTCGCGCAACATCGTTGTTGCGAAGGGTCGTCAGCAGCCGCTGCTTCATCTCCTCGCCGCGGGGTCCCAGCAGCTGGGTGGGTGCGAGACCGCCGAACGAATCCGCTGCCGTCAGGTCTGCGTAGCAGCGGGTCTCGACCTGTGGACGCAGTTCGCGCGCCCGAGCGCTGAGTCCGCCGTTGTCCATCAGTTCGTCGAACGCGGGATCAGCTGCAGCCGCACCGCTTCCGATCAGCGCGGCCAGTCCCATGAGTTCGTTGACGGCCGGCCCGGCGACGGGGACGTTGGACGCGCCGTCGAGCAGGTCGGCGACTCGTGTCGGTGGTGCCAGCGCCGACACGGCCCGTAACCGCAGGGGTCCCCACTCCGATGACGGACGAGCAGCGGCCGACAGTGCGGCGACGGCTCCCTCCGAATGGCCCGCCACGACGACGTTGCGACCGATGCGCGGATCGTGATCGGCCGCCGCGAGCGCCATGTCGATCGCCGACCGCGCCAACGAGTCCCCGATGAGATAAGGATGTGGCCCCGGCCCGCCGATGCCCTCGAAGTCCGGGCGCACCACGACGAAACCGGCGTCGAGCAGCCGGGCGACGATGCCATCGCCGGACGTCATGCGGGGTAGTTCGCTGTGGCCGGCGTGGGCAACCGACGGGGCGCACGCGTCGGCTGCCCCCACGGTCATGTGGTTCCACACGGCAAGGGGCCAGCCACCTGCGGGTGGCGGCGTCGGCGGGGTGAGGAGGGTTCCGGACATGACCGTCGGCACGCCGCGGATCGAGGTCGAGGTGTATCGCACGCGCAGCGTCGAATCAGCCTGGGGTAGGGCGACAGTCCGGTCGGCCACCATCTCGGTGTCGATGATGCGAGGGACCGCGTGCGAGACGGTCACCGATCCCTCGCTCGGCGCTGCCCACGACGGGGCGGCGCCGGTGAGGACTGCGGCACAGGCCATTCCGACAACCAGGAGGCCGGAGGCCAGTCGTCGGCCAGCGGCTCGGCTCTTGTCCTTCGCGGTAAGGGTCACCGTCACCCCAGTAGCCTAGCCGCGATGGATGGGTCGCGTGCCGGGCTGAGCCCTGCCGCGGCACGGATCATCGCAGCAGACGTTCCCGCAGTTGGGCTTCGCGCGCCAGGCGTTCGGTGTCTCGGCGCCGGCGCTCGGCCATGATCGCCGACAACACGTCCTCGAACTGGGCACCGGGCGGGGGAGCGGGGGCGACGAACGGTGCGACGTCGAACACGATCCGGCGGGCGGCGTACGCCCGTGGTTCGGGCTTCATGCCGTGCCGGCCGTTGAGGAACTGCCTGATGACCACCGCGAGCGGGTCGGGAAGTGCGGCCATGTCGGCGGAGACGGCCCATGACCGCAGACCCGGCGGCATGTCGATGGGGGCCTGTTCGACGAGCCGATGACGGTCGCGGATCACGTAGGTCCCGGCGAGCAGATCACCCAGGCGCTTGTTTCGTCGGGAGATGGCCGCCGAGATGAGCGCCGGGAGTCCCAGACAGGCGTAGAGCTCGATGAACCCGATCAGCGCGCGGGTCAGTGAGTGCCGGAAACCCGTCGGACCGGCGTCATCTCGGACCGTCCGGAGGCCGAGGACGAGGTGGCCCACGGACTTTCCCGGGGTGACGGTCTCCAGCAGTGTCGGAAGAGCGACGACGGCGAGGATGGGAATCAATGTGTTGATGGTTCCGCGCCACGCGTCACTCGCCTCGCCGGCGACCTTGAACGACATCCACCACAGGAACAACCACAGTCCGAAACCGAGCAGGACGTCGATGATGCCGGACAGAATTCGGTAGCCGAGGTTGGCCGGCGGCAGTGCGAGAGCGACGGCTTCGCCGGAGACCAGGTCGTCGCGCCCGACGCCGACCGTCGTCGTGGCGCCCGCACCCCATACTGGGGGTCGCGGCGGCACGGGATGAGACATCACGCCTCACCCTACGACGCGATACCGCGACGCGGCGTCGGGAACACACACCCGCGAGGTCCCGCTGAATGACACGTGCCTCGGTCGCGCGAATGCCGGATACCCTGGCCGCGTGGATCTCGACGCCTATGTGTCCGCGCACCGCGCGACGTGGGAACGGCTCGACGCGCTATCCCGGCGTCGCCGACTCACCGGTGCCGAGGCCGACGAGATGATCGACACCTATCAGCGCGTGGCCACCCATCTGTCGGTCATCCGGTCGACCGCCCCCGACGCGTCGCTCGTCGCGTACCTGTCGGCTCTCCTGGCTCGCGCCCGCGGCCGTGCGACCGGAACCCGCGTCAGCACGCCGACGACGGTGATCGAGTTCTTCACCCGGTCGTTCCCCGCCGCCCTGTACCGGATGCGCTGGTGGTGGCTGTCGGTGATGGGTGGGTCGCTCGGCGCAGCCGCGATCATGACGTGGTGGGTTCTGGCCCATCCGCGCATCGAGAGCTCGTTCGCGTCGCCCGCCGAGATCGAAAGCCTCGTCACCAACGACTTCGAGAACTACTACAGCGAATACGAGGCGACGTCGTTCGCCGCGCGGGTGTGGACCAACAACTTCTGGCTGGCCGCCCTGTGTATCGCCTTGGGGGTGTTCGGCTTCCCGGTGATCTGGATGCTCTATACGAACGTCCTGAATCTGGTGGTCGTGGCGTCGATCATGATTCGCCACGGTCGTGGCGACCTCTTCTTCGGACTGATCCTGCCGCACGGGATGCTCGAGTTGACCTGCCTGTTCGTCGCCGCGGGGGTGGGTCTGCGGATCTTCTGGGCGTGGGTGTCCCCGGGAAATCGGACGCGTGCAACGGCTCTCGGGGAGGAGGGCCGGGCGGCGGTCGGAGTCGCACTGGGTCTGGTGGTCGTGCTGTTGCTGTGCGGGGTCATCGAGGCGTTCGTCACGCCGTCCCCGCTGCCGACCTGGGCGCGCATCGGGATCGGTGTGACGGCCTGGTCGCTGTTCATGGCCTACGTCTTCGTCGCCGGCCGTCGCGCTCACGAGTACGGGGACACCGGTGACCTCGACGAGGCCGACCGCGGACTCACGGTGCCGACGGTGGGGTGACGGGACAAGTGTTCGTTCGCGCCACGACTGCTGCACTCGACGACCTCCGGGTCCGGCTGCACCGCTACCGGCCGGTCCCGCGCGCCGACGTCGACGGTACTGCCGGATTCGATCCGGATCTGCTGACCGACCTCATCCGGTACTGGGCAACCGATTTCGACTGGCGCGCACAGGAAGATCGGATCGCCGGGTTCGGGTGGGTCCAGACCCGGCGAACCGACGTTCCCGTGCGCGCCGTCCTGTCCGAGGCCGCCGGCGGCCGTGCCCCGGTGGTGGTGCTGCTTCACGGGTGGCCGGACTCCGTGCTGCGCTTCGAGCGCATCTTCCCGCACCTGCGAGACGTGTCCTATGTGGCACCCGCCCTTCCCGGGTTCCCGTTCTCCGCTCCCGTCGCAGCGGGGTTGTCCTCGATCGAGATGGCCGACGCCGTCGCCGCCGCGATGACCGAGTTCGGTGTGGATCGCTACACGGTCTCGCCAGGCGACGTCGGGTGCGACGTGGCTGAGGCGCTGGCCGCCCGTCACCCGAACCGCGTTGCGTCCCTGCATCTGACGGACGTCTCGCAGTACCACTTCCTGGCCGACCTGCCGGCCGATCTCGATGATGATGAGTCGGCGTACGTCGATCGCGGCCGTCGATGGCAGGCCGCCGAGGGCGGATACATGCACCAGCAGTCGACGAGGCCGGACACCCTCGCGGTCGGACTCGGGGATTCGCCCGCCGGACTGGCGGCGTGGATCGTCGAGAAGTTGGTGCGCTGGACCGATTGCGACGGCGACCTCTTCCGCGTGTTCTCCTACGACGAGGTCCTCACCTGGGTGACGGCGTACTGGCTCACCGGCACGATCGCGACATCCTTCGGCCCGTACGCGACACAGGCTGCGAAGCACTGGCCGAGGGTCGAGGCACCGACCGTGTTCACGCTGTTCGGGCACGACCTGGTGAACGCGCCACGGCGGTTCGCGAACCGGAAGTTCGATGTCGTCGAGTGGCGCGACTTCGATCGCGGTGGACATTTCGCGGCCTGGGAGCGGCCGGACGACTATGTCTGGGGTCTGCGCAGGGCGCTCCTTGCGGGCGGTCACTGACGGGCCGAGCAGTGGGTTGCCGCAGCCGGGCCCACCCGGGTGCATACGATCACCGGAAGTACTCGACGACGAAGGGAACACTCTGATGGCCGCAGGCAGGCAATCGCTGGACAAGGTCTCGTTGGTGGGCGGCGGACTCGCGGCCATGGGGCTCGCGCATTTCGTCGCCCCGCAGGCGTTCGCGCCGATCACCGAACCCGTGTTCCCCGACGACACCACCACCTGGACCTACCGCAACGGAGCCTGCGAGACCGCCATCGGTGCGGCGCTGGTGTCGAAGCGCACCCGCCGCCTGGGCCTCGTCGCACTGGCCGGCTACGTGGGCTTCCTCGGATACCGGGCGGCGCTCGCGAAGAAGTGAGGCGGCGCCCTTCGTGGCTCGTCGACCTCGACACGCTCCTTCGTCGCTTGCTCGGCCCGGCGGCTTGCGCTCCTCGCACCTCAGGGGGCGAACTGCGGGAACCGCTGCGCCAGCCACCCGCCCATCTCCGCGGCGGCGAGGCTCGCGCCGGTCGGCGCTCCGCGGCGGATGGGACCGCCGAAATGGGTTCCCTCGACGCGGACGTGCGTGACATCGTCCGCGCCGAGGGCGTTCACCATCGCCACCGCATCCTCGGGAAAGCACGCCTGGTCGCCGGTCAGCTCGACGAACAGCGTGGGAACCCGGACGCCGGGCGCGCAGCGGACGAATCCGGCGTTGCTGGACAGACCCGACCACGTCGACAGCCACGCGTCGGGGGTCGCCAGTCGGCCGAACCCGACCAGGCCATAGTCCGTGAGGTCGGGTCGCCGACCGAACAGCGACCCGTACGGCCGGTCGTTGGGACTCAGCGACTGATCCAGGAATCGAAGGTCGGCATCGGTGCGGTAGATCGTCATGACGCGTGGCGCGAGTGCGGTCCGGCGATCGACCGGATCCGCGCTGACGGCGAAACGCTCACGGGCGCGACCGGTCTCGGCGACGAGTTCGCGCGCTATCGCGTCCAAACGCTCCACGCGCGCGCGTTGAGCGGCCCGATATCTGTGCACGAACTCCCCTGGATACGACGAGCTCTCCGGAGGTTCGGCGAACCCGTTCGCCGGATCGAAGGGGTTGAGTGACGGATCGACGCCGAGCGGATCGGCCTCGTCGACCACGGAGGGGTCGATGAGGCGCAGCAGCAGTTGGCCCTGACCGGGATGCGGGGCCAGGAAGATCGCGCCGTCGGGCAACGGCATGTCGGCGCCGGCGAGGTCGACCGGCCGTCCGGCCGGGGTCGTCGACAACCGGTCGCCAGGGGCCAGGCCGGCCTGTTCGTGATAGAAGGCGAACAACGCGCCGCCACCCGAATGGCCCAGTGTGAGAACTGTTTCGAAGTCGCACTCACGCAGGAACACCTGGCCGGCGGCGGCGTCGAGGATCGCCTGTTCGTGGATGAGTGTCAGATCGTTGTTGACCGATCGGGTGCCCTGCGTCCACACCGCGAAGCCGCGGGCGAGCAGCTCCGGGACCAGGACATGGTGGGTGAGGTCCTGACGCGGGTGCATGAGTGCGACGACGACGGACGCCTCCGGGACGGTTCGTAGTACTCCGGTGACCTTGGCGCCGTCGGCGGTCGCCAGTTCGTGGACCGACGTCGTGGTGTCCGACGGTTGCTCGGCGGCCTCGATGTAGCGTCCGGCTCCCAGCCTGTTCGCGCCGGCGGTCGTGGTGGCACTCACCGTGCCTGGACCTTCAGTGCGTCTTTGTCCCACTGCGTGATCCGCGAATCGAGCAGACCCGCGACGCTGCTGTACCAGACGGCATGCCGACATCCGGTTGCACGCCGGTCGACGACGATGGCGTCGTCGTCGGAGGTGATGCGGAAGTACGGGCCGATGTGATCCACGGTGACACCCGGTGCCTCGCCGGCGACCGCGGCGACCGCCTTGTTCTCGGGGACGTCGAGCACGAAGAACGTCGTCATCGCGTCGACACCTTCTTGCCGGCGAGGACGCTGCCGGTCGCTTGTTGGTCCTGCCAGTCCGCTGCCCGCTCGAGGATTCGTTCCGCCTTGCGGACGAGCAGGGCGTCCAAGGTCGGATTCGGCTGGGACACCACGTCGATGAGGGCCTCGATGGTGAGGTTGGCGTCGAGGTCTTCCTGCGGCGTCACCGGTCGCATGGCTCTGGTGATCTCGATCATGTAACCGTTCGGGTCATGGGTGTAGATGGACTCGATGGTCTCGTGCTGGATCTGCATCTCGACCGGCCACTCACTCGCGTCGAGTCGTCGACGATATTCCAACAGGTCCGTCTCGTCGTCGACGTGGATGGCGAGGTGACGCGAGCGGATGAACCAGATCGGGACATCCTCGGCGAACCGCGAGTACGAATCACCCTGGGGCCCACCGTCGAACGGCTCGAGTCCGAAGTAGTAGAAGAAGGCGAGCCGGTCGTCGTTGCCGATGTCGAAGAAGAAGTGGATGAAGTCGGGGTGCTTGTCGGGTCCCCAGCCTGCGGCGCAGATCGAGTGCACCACGGGGAAGCCGAGGACGTCGCGGTAGAAGCGGACGGTGGCCGCCGGGTCGAAGGTGGGGTAGGCGACGTGGTCGACGCCGCGGACCTTGTGGGGGAGTGGGCTCATGATGGGCTCCAAGAGAATCGGGGAAAGGATCAGGCGGGGACGGTGGCGATGTCGGCGCGCAGAAGGCTGCCGGCACCCTCGATGGATGCCGAGAGCCCAAGCCCGCGCAGGATGCTGTAGGCGCCGGCGGTCGCCGCCGACAGGACGGGCAGGCCGAACTCGCGTTCGGCGTCGTCGATCAGGCCCAGCGACGGCATCTGGACGCAGCAGGACAGCACCAGCGCATCGACGCCGTCCAGTTCGAGGGACCGGGCCGCGGCCATGACTCGTTCGCCGGGGATGCACCCGACCTCGGCGTTGTCGGCGACTTCGAGCGCCCGCCAGTCCATCACCTCGAATCCCTCGGCGTCGAGGTACTCGACGACCTTCTCGGCGAGAGGCCGTAGGTACGGGGTGACGAGGGCGATGCGGCGGGCGTCCAGGGCCCGGAGGGCTTCGACGAGAGCACCGGCGCTGGACCGGATGATCGCTTCGGAGCCGCCGGCGGCGAGTTGCTCGGCCACGGCGCCCTCCACGCGCTGGTGTTCACCCGGCCCGCCGACCATCAACGCCACGAGGCAGGCGTAAAGGATCGCCCCGGGGGACGCATCGGCGATCTCCAGCACGCACCGCTCGCGTTGGGCGTTCATCGCGGCGAGCTGTTCCGGCGACACGGTGTGCATTCTCATCCGGGTCGAGTGGAACGAGAACTCCGACACCGGGTGCCGGTTGAGGAGGGCCGGCATCTCGGTCTCGACGGTGACGTTCGAGCTCGGCACCACGAGCCCGATGCGGTGAACACCCATGGGCGGTCCTTTCGATTGCGGCGCAGATCGCGCCCAACGGCGTCACGTTGACGCTGACGACGATTATTCGACGCGTATGAAGATTCGTCAAGCGGCAGCAGTCGACGCCGTGAGCTGCAGCGATGTCGGGACAGGGGACAATCATCGGTGACGCAGCTCATATCCGATGCTTGACACCTGATCGAACACGTCGAATACTCAACGCCAACGTAAACGAGCCTGACGGGCCGCGCGGTCCGAACCACGAAGGAGTATCTGGCCATGACATACGTGATCGGTGTGGACGTCGGCGGAACGTTCACCGACGCCGTCCTCGACGACGGCAACGGACTGGTGGTGGCCGGCAAGGCGCCTTCGACGCCGCCCGACTACTCCGCGGGGGTGATGGACGTCCTGACCGTCCTCGCCGAGCAACTCGGCCGCCCGCTCGACGACATGCTCGCCGACACGCACCACATCGCGCACGGCACCACGTCGTCGCTCAACGCGCTCGTCATGGGCCGGGTGCCGGATGTCGGGTTCATCACGACCAAGGGGCATCGCGACTCGATCTTCATCATGAACGTGGAGGGACGCTACCTCGGCCGTTCACCCGAACAGCTGCAGAACGTGCTCGCGCAGAGCAAGTCTCACGGGTTGATCCACAAGCGTCATGCGCTCGAGGTCACCGAGCGCATGGACCGTGACGGTCGTGTCGTGGTCGCGCTGGACGAGGACGAGGTGCGCTCCGCGGTCCGTCAGCTGCTCGACGACGGGATCACCGCAATCGCCGTCTCGCTGCTGTGGTCATTCCGTAACCCGGCCCACGAACAGCGAATTCGCGAGATCGTCACCGAGATCGACCCCACCGTGTTCGTCTCGCTGTCGAGCGAGGTTAGTCCACGGATCCGAGAGTTCGCGCGCAACGCGACCACGGTGATGAGCACCCAGATCGGCCCGGGCCTTCGGGACTACCTCGGCGAACTCGAGGGCAGGTTGCGCGACCATCAGCTCGCCGGTCCCCTCCTCGTCATGCAGAGCAACGGCGGCGCGGTCGCCGCGTCCGAAGCGCCGGGCAACGCCATCTCGACCGTCGGTTCGGTGCTGACCGGCGGGGTGGTCGGGTCGGTGTCACTCGGTCGGCAGCTCGGCCACGACAACATCATCGCCACCGACGCGGGCGGCACGACCTTCCTCGTCGGGCTCGTCGTCGACGGCGAGCCGGTCCGATCGTCGACGACGATCATCAACCATCACCCGATCAACGTCCCGACGCTCGAGGTCCATGCGATCGGCGCCGGCGGCGGCGCGATCGCCTGGATCGATGCCGGCGGCAATCTCCAGATCGGACCCCACAGCGCGCAAGCCGTGCCGGGTCCGGCCTGCTATGGGCAAGGCGGGACCGAACCGACCAACACCGACGCCAACCTCGTCCTCGGCATCCTGCCCGAGCGCGGCTTGCTGGGTGGTCGCAAGGCGCTCGATCTGCAGCTCGCCCGCGAGGCGATCCGCACTCGCATCGCCGAACCCCTCGGCCTGTCGGTGGAAGAGGCCGCCGCCGCCATCTACGCGGTGCAGAACGCCCAGACCGGAGACCTGTTGCGCAAGACGGTCGTCGAGGCCGGTCACGATCCCCGCAACTTCATCGTCTACGCGTTCGGCGGTTCGGGCCCTGCGCACTGCGGCCTGTACGCGCAGGAGATCGGGGTGTCCCGGGTCGTCGTACCGCTCGGCCAGGTGGCGTCCGCCTTCTCCGCCTACGGCCTCGCGTCGTCGAACATCGTTCTCGCCAAGGAACTCTCGGACCCGGCAGCGATGCCGGTCGACCCTGCCCGGGTGGAGGAGAACTTCAAGGTCCTCGAGGAACAGGTACGCGGTCAGCTCGACCGTCAGGGCCTGCAGTTCGCCGCAATCGAGATCGAGCGGGAGATCGACATGCGATACAGCATGCAGCTGGCCGAGGTCGCGACCCCGCTACCGGACGGTTCGCTGACATCGACGGAGATCGTCGCCGCCGCAGAGGCATTCGAGAAGAAGTACGCGGACCTCTACGGGAAGGACAGTGGATTCCGCGAGGCGGGCATCCAGGCCATCACCTACCGCGTACGCGGCACGGGTGTCCTGCCGTTCTCGCCGGAGCTACCCGAACTGGCAACCTCCGACACCACCGACCCGTCGTCGGCCCACGTGGGTGTGCGCAAGGTCTGTCTCGACGGCCGGCGCGGCTTCGTCGACACCGACATCTACGACTATGCCGGACTGCAAGCGGGCCACATCATCCGTGGACCCGCCGTCATCGAGGTGCCCACCACGACGGTGGTGGTCCCGCATGACACCACCGGTGAGATCGACCGTCTGGGCAACCTGAACATCACCGTCGATCCCGCATGACCGACCACCAGCAGCAACCACAGGAGTCGCTCTCATGACCGCACCCATCCCCGGCTCGGAGGTCTTCTCGAGCCGACCCACCGATCTCGATGCGCTGGCCCGATCCCTGCCGCCGTCGTTGCCGGTGCACACCGTCTCGCAGGAACAGATCGATGCACTCGACCCGCTCACGTACGAGGTGATCCGGCACCGGTTGTGGTCGGTCACCGACGAGATGGGTGAAGCCCTCAAACGGATGTCGGGATCGCCGATCGTGACCGATGCCAACGACTTCGACTTCGCCGTCAGTGACGAACTGGGCCAAGAGGTCCAGGTCGGGCTGTACAACACCATGCTGGTGGGCGCCGTGGATCTCGCGATCTACTGGACCCTGCAGCACCGTTCGCTCAATCCGGGCATCGCCGAGGGCGACATGTTCCTGTGCAACGACCCGTGGGTCGGTGGCGGACTGCATCAGAGCGATGTGATCGTCTACCAGCCCGTCTTCCACGACGGCAAGCTGTTCGCCTGGACGAGTGCGATCTGCCACGAGCCCGACCTCGGCGGATCCGGACTGGGCTCATTCGACCCGGCCGCCAAAGACGTGTTCTCCGAGTCGCTTCCGACGCCGCCCATCAAGGTTGTTCGCGATTACGAGCTGCAGCGCGACGTCGCCGACGTGTGGGTCCGCCGGAGTCGGGTCCCGATGCTCGTCGGGCTCGACCTGCGCGCCAAGATCGGCGCGAACAGCGTCGGCCGCGACCGGTTGCTCGCGGTCATCGAGCAGTACGGCGCAGACACGGTCAAGGCCGTCATGAAGCGGATGATGTCCGACGCAGAGGGCCGGTTGCGGGCGAAGCTGTCGGACCTGCCGAACGGGACGTGGCATGCGACCGGTTACCAGGACCAGTCCCAGACCGGCGACCGCGGCGTGCACAAGATCACCGTCGCCATGACCAAGAACGACGACCACCTCGAGTTCGACTTCACCGGCACCGACCCGCAGACGGGGGTCATCAACTGCACGTACGCCGGCATGCGCGGCGGGGTGATGCTGGCGCTCCTCCCCATCCTCGCCGGCGACATCCCCTGGTCGGCGGGCGGTCTGATGCGATGCTTCGATCTGGTGGCCGAGGAGGGGACGATCAACAACGCGACCTTCCCTGCCGCGGTGAGTCGCGGACCGATCGGCCCGGCCTGGCTCACGGGCAACCTGATCGCCGAGTGTCTGGCCCAGATGTTGGATCGCCACCTCGAGTTCGGCAAGAACGTGCAGGCGTCGTGTTGCGGTACGTGGGACACCGCGGTGGTCGCAGGCCTCGACGAGCGCGGTGAGCAACCGGTGCCGTTCCTCAACATCATGATGGAGCCGATGGCCGGCGGGTACGGCGCGCGGCCGGTCGCCGACGGTATGGACACCGGTGGCCTGTTCTGCATCCCGATGGGGCGCATCCCCGACACCGAGATGACGGAGTTCCTCTACCCGCTGCTCACGCTGTGGCGCCGGGAGGAGCCCGACTCCGGCGGCCCGGGGCGGCATCGCGGCGGTGTGTCGGCGTCGTTGGCCGTGACGCCGTACGGCACCAGTCTGCCGATGGGGCTCGTGTTCGCCTCGGCGGGCAAAGCGGTGGCCCAGAACTCCGGGTTGGCGGGCGGCCTGCCCGGCAACACCGGCCTGGAGATTCTCGCGCGGGATTCCGGAGTGCAGGAGTTGTTGGCACAGGGGCGAATTCCCGGATCGATGGACGAACTGAACGGGAACAAGGAGATCGGCGCGTGCTACGACGAGAGTTACCTCGCCCCCGGTGAGGTGCTGTACATGCACTGGCAGGGCGGGGGCGGCTATGGCGACCCGTTGCACCGCGAGCCGGAAGCCGTGGCGACGGACGTACGCAACGGCAAGGTGACCCTCGTCGGTGCCGAGGAGACCTACGGCGTCGTTCTCGCCGACGGTAAGGTCGACGACTCGCGGACCGAGGAGAAGCGGGCACAGTTGCGCGAGATTCGACGAAACCGTTCGGAGGTTCCCTCCGGCCAAGAGGCGACCCTGGATCTTGCTCACGCCCGTCGACTGGACGACAACCTGGTCGAGGCCACCATCGGCGATGCACGCGTGGTGGGCTGCGCACACTGTGGAAGGTTGTTGGGCGACAGCAAGTCCGGCCGGCTCGACCTGGCACGCTACGACGGCCCGTCGAGCGACGCCGGGCCGCAGGTCACCTCTGATCCCCGCGAATACGTCGACACCGACGTGGTGTTCCGGCAGCAGTGCTGCCCGGGATGCTTCACGGCCGTCTACTCGGGCATCGTGCCGGTCGACCATCCCGACCACGTCGCCGAGCTCGCACAACTGCTCCCGGCGGTGGCGGGTCGATGATGGTGACCTCCACCCCCGAGCGGTCGTCGGCCCGGACTCCGGGACCTGGTCGGTCGCGCTGGGGCGACCGACTGGTCGGGTATCCGGCGGACCGCGCCGCGGTCTACCGGCAGGCGGGGGAGTGGACCGACCGTCCGCTGGCTCAACGTCTACAGGACACCGTCGACCGCTTCCCCGATCGTCCCGCCGTGGTGACCGATGCTTCCTCGATGAACTACGCCGAGTTGGGTACCCGCACCGATCGGATCGCGGCGGGACTGCTCGATCTCGGCCTGGTACCCGGCGACCCGGTGCTCTTTCAGACCGGAAACAGGATCGAGACGGTCCTCGTCTGGTACGGGTGTCTCAAAGCGGGGCTGGTGCCGGTGGCGACGCTGGCGGCCCACCGTGCGCACGAGATCGGCCACATCTCCCGTGCGGTCGGCGCGGTCGGACACGTCGTCGAGGCCGGACTCGGCTTCGACCTCGTCGAGTTCGCGCGGCAGCAGGCCCAAGGCCACCCGACGCTGCGCTCCATCCTCACGATCGGCGCATCCGGTGGTGCCGACGGCGTACACGCGGTGGAGACCCTCGGAGCCGGCACTCCGCCGGCGGAGGCGCGAGCGCGGGTCGAGTCGATCCAGTCCGGCATCGACCCGCTCGACATCTGCGCGTTCCAGTTGTCGGGTGGCACCACCGGTGTGCCGAAGGTGATCCCACGTCTGCACGTCGAGTACTGGGACAACGCCCTGCTGTACGCACGGCGCCTGGGATGGACCGAGGAGACGCGCGTCGCGCATCTGATCCCGATCATCCACAACGCCGGCATCAGCTGTGGACTTCATGCCGCGCACTCGGTGGGGGGTTGCCTGGTGCTGGCGAGCGCTGACGTGTCGAAGGCGTTCCCGCTCATGGCGCGGGAACGGGTGACCGATGTCCTTATCGGACACGGGCACTATCAGGCCGTCGCCGGTCGGGAGTTCGACGAGCCGAGCGCGTTCCTTCGCAACGTCATCCTGTCCGGCGCCAAGCCCGGCCGCGAGCTCTTCGAACGGGCCGGTGGCCGAACACGTTGGGTCGGTCAGCTCTTCGGGATGTCCGAGGGCATGTTCACGGTCTCTCCCCGGAACGCTCCGAAGGACTCACGGCTGACCACGGTCGGCACCCCGATCGCCTCGCGAGACGAGATCCGGATCCTCGAACCCGGCTCGGAGGTCGAGGTGGCCGACGGCGAGGTCGGCGAGCTGTCCTGCCGGGGCCCGTATACGATCCCCGGCTACTTCGACGCACGCGAGCACAACCGGGCCGCGTTCACGACCGACGGCTTCTACCGGACCGGGGATCTCGCGAAGATCGTGCTCGTCGACGGCGAACGCCACGTCTCCATCGAGGGACGAATCAAGGACCTCATCAATCGCGGTGGCGAGAAGATCAACGCCGAGGAGATCGAACAGCTGCTGGTCACCCATCCGCGAGTGCGCAATGCCGCCGTCGTCGCCATGCCCGACCCGCGGCTGGGTGAGCGGTCCTGTGCCTACCTGGTCACCGCGGACGGCGAGCCGGTGTCGATGGCGAGTGTTCGCGCACACCTCGAACAGCTGGGCGTGGCCAAGTTCAAGTGGCCTGAGCGGCTCGAGCACGTAACGGAATTACCACAGACGAACGTCGGGAAGATCGACAAGAAGCGCCTCCGCGCCGACGTCGTGGCGAAGCTCGAGCGAATTGATCAGTGAGGAAGAAACGATGAAACTCAGTCGAATCGCCGTGCTCGGTGGCGGTCCGGGTGGGCTGTACGCAGCACGCCTGCTCAAGCGCAGTCACCCCGATGCCGAGGTGACCGTGTACGAACAGGGCTCGCCCGACACCACTTTCGGATTCGGCGTCGGCCTGGCGTCACGGACCCAACGGAATCTCCGCCAGGCCGATCCCGACTCGCTCGACGCGATCGTCGCCGTGTCACACCCACACGAGATGTCCATGCGTGTGGGTGACCATGTGGCGCGCCTGTCGCACGGCGAGCTGCTCGCGATCGCACGGACGACGCTGCTGGAGGTGCTGCAGGACCATGCCACGGCCGCGGGTGTGCGGTTGGAGTTCGGCGCGCGCAGGTCGGTCGCCGACCTCGACGCCGACCTCATCGTCGCCGCCGACGGCGTCAACAGCGCCACCCGCACCGATCTCGCCGACGACCTGGGTCCGGCCATCAGCACTGGCGAAGGCCTGTACCTCTGGTGCGGAACGGATTTCGCGTTGCCGAGTGCCATCTTCACGCCCGTGACCACCGAACACGGCACCTTCGTCGCCCACGCCTACCCGTATGCGTCGGACCGCAGCACGTTCCTGATCGAGACCGACGAGAACACCTGGCGTCGAGCGGGTTTCGACGTCTCGACCGAGTCGACGGGTGTCGCCGACAGCGACGAGACCGCACTGGCCTACCTCCAGGAGGCTTTCGCGGACGCGCTCGACGGTCACCGTCTCATCGGCAACCGAACCCGGTGGCTGCGCTTTCGCACCGTGACGTGCAACCGTTGGCACACCGGAAACGTCGTGCTGCTCGGGGATGCTGCGCACACCGCGCACTACTCGATCGGGTCGGGAACCAAACTCGCGATGGAGGATGCCATCGAGCTCGATCGCGCGGTCAGGGAGTCGACGACGCTCGACGAGGCCCTGTCGGCCTACGAATCGGCGCGGCGGCCGAATGTCGAATACCTGCAGTCGATAGCCACCCGGAGCGAGCAGTGGTGGGAGTCGTTCCCGCGTCGGGCAGATATGCCGGTGGACCAACTGATGATCGCCTACATGACCCGCGCGGGGAAGGTGGGGATCGACCGCTTCGCGGCCTCGGCACCAGAGGTTGCCCGGCGAGGTCTGGCCGCCTACGCCGACGTCGACCCGGCGTCTGTCCCCGACGCCGCGACCGCGCAGTGGATCGTCGGACAACCGTTGGTACGCGGGCCGTGGTCGTTCCCGAGCCGTGGAGCCCCCGCGCAGCTGCTTTCCGAACCCGGAACCCTGCGGCTAGACGCGGATGTCGACTCCGCGTGGGGCCCAGAGGCAGGACGGCTTATCGCGGAGGCCGCACACGCGACCGTCGTGTGGTTGACCGGGCGTGGCGATCGGGACGCCGTGCTGACCAGACTCGACGTCGGTGAGCGCCTGCGTCGGGAGACCGGCGCTCTCGTCGTCGTCGAAGCCCCGGACAGCTCGTACGACGATCTCGTCGCCGGCCTGGTGAGCCTCCGCGCCGATCTGGTGTTCGTGACCGACGCGGCGGTGGCGGACGAAGCTGTGGATGACGGAGCTGTGGTGGATGGAGTCCGTGAGGCGGAGCGGAGCATCGAGGCCGAACGCACTATTCTTCGCCTATGACCAGCTCGACCCCCCAGGAGACGTCCACTGCAGGTGGGCGGAGTGGACGCAGCAATTCTCGTCGTGAGCTGGTCGAACGCGAGATCATGGAGCAGGCGACCCGGTTGTTCGCCGAGCGCGGACTGGCCAGCACCACGCTGCAGGACATCGCCGACGCCACCGGTCTCACCCGGCCGGCGCTCTACCACTACGTGGCCAACAAGGACGAGCTGTTCGCCCGGCTGGTCAGCGAGATCGCCGAGGAGCCGGCGATCCTGCTGCACGAGATCAATCAGCGTACGGATCTCGACCCCGCCGGAAAGGTCCACGAGATGGCGATGTCCATCGCACTCCACCAGACGCAGACCCTGGACCGGTTCCGTCTCCTCATCCGCTCGGAGGCCGAGTTGCCGCCGGCTCTGGCCGAGACCTACCGCCAGAGCCGCCGGCGGGTCCTCAAAGAGCTGGTCGCGGTCGTCGAGGAGGGGATCGCCCAGGGAAGGTTCCGTCCCGCCGATCCGCGCGTCTCCGCGCTCGGGATCATCGGAATGCTGAATTGGCTTGCGTGGTGGCATCATCCGGGCGATGCCGAATCCGACCGCAAGGTCGCGCGGCAACTCGCCGACATGGCGGTCAATACGGTGGTCGACCCCGATGCGGACAACAGCGTGTCAGGCGCGGAACGACTCATCGCTCAGATGCGGCAGAACCTCGACTACCTGGAGCGGTCGCTGGGCGGGGACGGCTAGCTCAGAGCAACCCCCGCGTTGCGGAGTGTGATCACCCGGTCGAAAAGCGCTGCGCCGTCGAGTCGTCCTCGGCCGAATCGAAGGCCTCCCGGGCACGTTCGATGTCAGGCATGTGTGCCGTCGCCCATTCGAGGATCACATCGATCGGTGGACGAAGTGTCTTGCCCAGCGGCGTGATTCGGTACTCGACCGCAACCGGACGCGAGCTCAACAGTACCCGTTCGACGATGCCGTTCCGCTCGAGCTTGCGTAATGTCGCGGTGAGCGACTTCTGGGTGACCGTTGGGATGGCGCGCCGCAAACCGTTGAAGCGGCAGGGTTGCTCGCAGAGTTCGTTCAAGACCGCCAACGACCATTTGTCGAGCACCTGATCCAGCAGTTCGCGATGTGGTGCGCTGATCGCGAGCTCGACGGACTGTCCACCGGTATCGGTCATGAAACCACGTCTCCTTGAAGTGTCCTGCAGCCACCAAGTATCAAAGATATACCTATTGGACGCCGCTAAGGAGAACACCATGACCGTTGACTACTCGACCCCGCGGGGCATGACCCAGCCGACGCCGTACCACCACGTCGCTGTGGGCACGGGGACGCGTCACGTGCACGTCAGTGGCCAGATCGCTCGAACGGCCGACGGATCGCCCGTGGCACCGGGTGACCTGGCGGGCCAGGTTGCTCAGGCGTTGCGAAACACCGCGACCGGACTTTCAGGGGCAGGAGCCACTTTCGGCGACGTCCTGCGGTTGACGTTCTACGTGACCGACTGGGCGCCCGAGAAGATCGCCGACTTCATGGCCGGTGTCGAGCGCGTCGCCGAGGACATCGGTTTGCCGTCGCCGATGCCCCCCCGCCTCATTGATCGGCGTGGACTACCTCTTCGAACCCGATGTCCTCGTCGAAGTAGAGGCCACGGCGATCCTCGACTGACTGCCGCCGGCCCGTCAACCAGGGTGCGGGATGCGTAGAGGAAACCGCTACGCATCCCGCACTCTGTTTCGCGTCGAGGGTCTAGAGCAATCCCCGCGACTTGAGCAGCAGATAGTGATCGGCCAGCTTCGCGGGCAGCTTGTCGGGGGCCGCGTCCACCACGTCGACGCCGAGCCGGCCCACCGCGGTAGCGGTCCGGTCGCGCAGGGTGAGTGTGCGTGCCGCGGCCGCGGCGTCGTAGATCTGGGTGGCGTCGTCGCGCTCGGTCAGCATCGCGTCGAGTGCAGGGTCGGCGACGGAGCCGATGATGACCTTGTAGCGCTGCGCGAGTACTGCCAGTGGGGGGAGGAGCGACTCCTCGACGGCTGCGGGTTCGAGGGGTGTGAGCAGCACCAGCAACGCGCGCTGGCGACCGATCTTGGCGACCTCGGCACCGAGCAGCGGCCAATCCGCCTCCAGGAGAGCGGGTTGGAGGTCGGCCATGGCGGTGACGAGACTGTTCAGCAGCATGGTGCGGCCGACGCCGACCACCCGTCGATGAACTCGGCGGTCACCGGCGATGAGATCCACCCGGTCACCGGCGTGCGACGCGAGGGCGGCCAGCAGCAAGGCGGCGTCCATCGCGGCGTCGAGTCGAGGGGTGTCGCCCACGCGCCCGGCTGACGTGCGTGAGGTGTCCAAGACGATGACGATGTGTCGGTCTTTCTCCGGCTGCCAGGTACGGACCACCGTCGAACGGCGCCGGGCGGTGGCCCGCCAGTCGATGCTACGGACGTCGTCACCCTCGACATAGTCACGAAGGGAATCGAATTCGGTGCCCTGACCCCGTACCCGCACTGCGGATCTGCCGTCGAGCTGACGGAGGTGGGCCAGCCGAGACGGCAGCAACCGTCTCGAGTCGAAGGGCGGGAGTGCGCGGACCCGGCCCGGCAGGGGTACCGACCGTTGGCGTCCGGCGAGGCCCAACGGTCCCACTCGCCGCACGGCGACCCGGACGGCGAGCCGGTCACCGCGCCGTGTAGGGGTGAGAGTCGTTGTCACCGAACGCGTCTCCGCCCGCGGAATGGTCACCCGATGGGTGTTCTCCGACGCACCGGCCGAAGGCTGCCAGCTGTCCCGCAGCACGCCACGGAAGATCCCGGAGCCGTGGTTGGTGACCGTGATCGAACATGTCGTGGTCTGACCGAGCCGGATCGGGCCGGGCGCCGAACGCGACATGGTGATCGACTTCGTGGACCCCGCCAGCGCGATGTCGAGGCACATGAGCACGACACAGAACATCGTCCACAGAACGGGGACCGCATAATTCGGCCAGATCAGGATGGGCACTGCGCCGAGCAGCACCAGGATCAGGAAGCGGCCGGTGAGGAACATCAGCGGGGGACGGGCACCGAGTTGATGGCGGCGTCGAGCACCGAGCCCACCGACACTCCCTCGAGTTCGGCCTCCGGGCGTAACGACAGGCGGTGCGCCAGCGTCGATTGGGCGAGCGCCTGCACGTCATCGGGGGTCACGAAGTCGCGGCCGTTCAACCACGCCCATGCGCGGCTCGTCCCCAGTAGGGCGGTGGCTCCTCGCGGGCTGACGCCGAGTGCCAGCGACGGTGAGAACCGGGTGGCCCGAGCGATGTCGACGATGTAGGCGGTGACCTGCGGAGCGACCGTCACCCGACGGACCTGCTCGGCGCCGGCCTCCACGTCGGCGGCGGTGGCGACCGGTCGGAGCCCCGCCGCGGACAGGTTGCGCGGATCGAATCCGGATGCGTGCCGCGTGAGCACGGTGATCTCGTCGTCGCGAGGCGGGAGCGGCAACGTGACCTTCAGCAGGAACCGATCGAGCTGTGCTTCGGGCAGGGGGTAGGTGCCCTCGTATTCGACGGGGTTCTGGGTCGCGGCGACGAGGAACGGGCTGGGTAGCGGGCGCGGATCGCCGTCGACGGTGACCTGACGTTCCTCCATCGCCTCCAGCAGCGATGCCTGCGTCTTCGGCGGGGTGCGGTTGATCTCGTCGGCCAGCAGGAGATTGGTGAACACAGGTCCCTCGCGGAGCGTGAACTCCGAGCTGGCGGAATCGAACACGAGCGATCCGGTGACATCGCCGGGCATGAGGTCCGGAGTGAACTGCACACGCTTCGTCTCGACGTCGAGCGCGGCGGCCACCGACCGGACGAGCAGCGTCTTGGCAACGCCGGGAACGCCTTCGAGCAGGATGTGCCCGCGGCAGAGCAGCGCGATCAGGATGCCTGCCACTGCCGGGTCCTGGCCGACGACGGCCTTGGCGACCTCACCGCGGACGGCCCCTAGCGCATCGCGTGCGCGGTTCGGCGCTCCGCCGGGCCGGTGGTGGGCGTTCTCCGGTGGCCGGCCGGGAGTTGCTTTCGTGAACGGATCTGGGGCGAAAGGGTCTGGGGTGAACGGACCGGGGCCAGGGTCGCGGGACGGGTCGACGGTCATGATGTGTGTCGGACTTCCTTCTCGAGGTTGGTCAGTTCGGCGGTGAAGTGCACGAGCTGGGCGGTGGTGGTGGGCAGCGGACCGGCGAGCAGTGAACGGATCTCGCCGAGGTCGCTATGGGTCGCCCCGGCCACGGCGATGACGATCGCCGACACCGTCGGGTCCGCGGTCTCTTGTGGCGCGACGACGGCGTCCCAGTCTGGCTGCGACAGTGCATCGGTGGCCCGTGCCGCGTCGAACGGCAGGCCGAGATACGACGCCAGCGAGCTCAGCGTGTGGATGCGCAACGCCGCAGCGGCCCGCGCGTCGGCTCCGGCGCGGTGATACATCCGGCCCCGCGCACGGGTGGTCTCGACCGCCTTGACGACGGCGGGCAACGGCTCGGTGACCAGCGACCCGAATCGCCTGCCCCGCCAGAGCATCAAGGCGAGAACTGCGAAGACGGTCAACACGATGAGCGGCCCGACCGCCGCCGGGATGTCGGACTCTTCGTCGTCGGATGCCACCTGGTCGGTGAAGAACGGTACGTACCAGAGGATGTCATCGGAACCGGCGAACACGCGTATCGCGACGCCCGCGTTGTCCTGTTGCGCGAGTTGCTCGTTGGTGAGCATCCCGCCGCTGATCACGACGAACTCGGGTCGCTCGGCGGTTCGCGGTACGACGACGAGATCCGACGTCGTACCGGCGGTGAAACAGGCGGTGGCCGAGGACGAGGTGGATGAGTAGCCGAAGGGGGTGAAGCCGACGATGTCGGTCTCGTCGATCCCGGGTGTCCGGCAACCGGCGGCGACCGCGGAGGGGCCGTCGCCGTAGGAGGATGTGACCGGGAGGTCGAGCGCGGTCAGGACGGTGTTGTCCGGTGCGATCAGGATCACGCGATCGGCGTCCTGCACGCGGTCGCGGAACTGCTCGGTGGTACCGGGATTCAACGACGACGTCGAGCTCACCACCACCGTGGTTTCCCCGTCGGGGCGCGGAGCGTCGGTGAACTCGTCGAGTCCGCGCACCAGCCGGAGGTCGGCACCGCGGTCGTCGAGGATCTGCGCGAGCGCCCGCGACCCGCCGGGTTGGGCGTTGTCGGGGTCGTTGCTCACCCCGGGCCCGGGCGTACCCCGCACCCCGGTGAGCGCGGTGACACCGAGGAGACCGATGCCGGCGACAACAACGACGATCACCACGACGATGACCACCCAGACCCAGGCCGGTGTCCTGTTCTTCGCGGGCGGGGGACGCAGCGGCGGGGCGGCCTGCAGGGTGCCGGTCATCGGGGCACCGCCAGGCGGCGCGGTCGGTTGACATCCGGCTCGGCTGGTCGCGCGGACGAGACCGCGCGCTCGAGTTCGAGAACCTCACGCGCGGATTCGGCGGAGGCGTGCCGGTCGCCGTAGGCGATGGCGTCGAAGAGGTCTGTGGCTCTGTGTAATCCGGCATCGTGTGCAGGGAAGCGGGGTCCGAGGTCGACGGCCACCTCGTGGGCGGTGAGGGACGGCTCGTCGGCCAGCAGTCCGCGCTCGATGCCGCGGCGGGCCACGGCGCGGACGGCGGCGAGCACGCACGCGTCGTACTGTCCCGCCGCGAATGCGGTGTCGGCGTCGGACCGGAACTCGGCCGCAGACCGAGCAGGACCGGTCAGCACCGATTCGGATGGCGCCGCACCGGTGGGCCGGGGGATGCGCGGGTTGCGACGGAGATGACGGATGACCACGACGACGAGTCCGAGGACAAGCGCGATCGCCAGGACGATCACGATGGCGCGCAGCGTGTCGGAGCCACCGAACCAGCCGAAGACGTTGTCGGCGATCCACTCCCAGAGGCGCTCACCGAAGCGGTCGAACCATGACGGCTCGGGCGGTTGGTAGTCGGGCTCGGAGAGCTCCTGTTCGGCCCACCGGCGTGCCTCGTCGTTGGCGGGGTCCAGGGGTGCGGCGAGGATTCCGATCACCGGTCGCCCCGTCCCGGGACAGCCGGTGTCGCTGCCGACTCGGCGGCGCGCGCGTCGTCGTAGAGGACGGCCGGCACGACGGTCAGCACCGGTTGCACGACGATCGACGCGACGACGGAGCCGACCACCGAGACGACGGTCTCGTACGTGTCGGCGTCCGCGTCGTCGAACCATGCGCCGGCGAAGGATCCGAGGAGATCGAACGGATACATCATCGTGGTCATCGCGACCCACGCCAGCACCAGCATGACCGCCAGGACGCCGAAGGTGCGCCAGAATCGCTGCGCGGCCAACGAACCCGAGCGGGCGACCGCCTCTCGCACAGTGAGTCCGTCGAGCACGATCGCCGGTGCGGTGAATACTGTGCGGACCAGCAGCCAGGCCACCGGGACGAGAGCGACGAGGGCGAGGAGCAGGCTCCCGGTGAGCAGCACGAATCCGCCGGACGCGGCGCCCAGACCGAAGAGCGCGACGGCGGGTGTGAAAGCCGCCGCGACGGCGAACCCCAGGAGCACGGTCCAGGCCAGGAGCCTGGGGAGGGCACGCCATGCGTACCGCAGCGTGTCGTCGAAGGCGGGTCGAGAGCCGGCACGGACGCGCGCCACGGGGTGTGCGGCGACACCGGTGAGCGTCCCGGCCACCACGATCCACTGAACGAAGACGACGCCGACGATCGCAGCGAAAGGAACGATGATCGATGCCCAGTCGCTCGCGTCGTCGACGACCGGATCTGTGGTCTCCGACCAGAATGTGGCCACGGCGAGGGGCGGTGCGGCCACCACCCAGGTCAGCGCGACGAGCCCGAGAAAGATGCGGGGTGCGGCGACAACGGTCGAGAAGATCCGCTGCAACAGGGCGCCGGCCGTCGTGGGGTGCTGCGCGGGCATCCATTCCGGCCACCCGCCGTGCTGGGCCGAACCCCACGCCGGCTGCGGTCCGGGCGCGATCGGGGGTGGCGGTGTCCCGGCCTCGGGGATCGGGCTCCATTCGTCGGAGACGTCGGGCGGCCGCCACTGAGACGCGCCGGCGGGTGGCGTCGGTGCGTACGGTGGCTCGGACATCGAGAAGGTGCACCGGCCTTTCCGCGCAGGAGAACTGTGCGGCGAACGTATCAAACAACTCCGACGGTGCACCGGAATCATCCACCGGTTGACGGACGCCGTGCTACGGTGCCGAATTAGAACACGTTCTAATTTGTGGAGGATTCATGACCGTGGAACAAGCCGGGCTCGCCGAGAAGATCGAGGCGGCCGTCGACGCCTACATCGAACTGCTCAATTCGGGTACCGCCGAACAGATCGCCGACCTCTACGCGCCCGACGCGACCGTCGAGGACCCCATCGGCGCGGACATCCGCGACACCCGCGAGCAGCTCATCGAGTTCTACTCGGTGATCACCGGTATGGACGAGCGCACCGCAACGCTCAAATGGAAGAAGATCGCCGGCGACACCGCCGTCTTCGAGTTCACCCTGGTCACCAAGACCGCCGGACTGGCCTTCGAGATCACCCCCGTCGACATCATGGTCTTCGATGCCGACGGCAAGGTGTCGACGATGCGCGCGGTGTGGCAGCAGTCGGATCTGAAGCAGCTCTGACGGAAGCGACGTCGGGGAGGGTATAGCCGGTCAGCTCGACGTCGAGGTCTGCCTCCATCCACCTCGCCGGCCTTGCACCGCGCGTGAGGTCGGCGTCGTCCCACTCGCGACTCATCCTTCTGGTCCCTCTGGGATCTGTCACCGAGTCGGACCGCCTGCCACATCCCTGCTCGTCGACTGCACCCGAGTCAGTGAGTGAGTGGCTGACGATCGCGGTGTACCCAGTCGCGATTACGGTCAGCTGGTGGGAACGAGTAGACGGCGGGCCGTGATAGCCGTGGTGATGGCGACAGTGGTTATCTCGGCCATCGGTGTCACCGCCACGTTCATGTCGCGGGACAGCGACCGGGGCCGGGAGCCTGCTTCGTGGTCGCCTCCTGACCTCGGCAGTGTCCCGTCCCTGGCGTGGTCCCTTCATGCCGAGCGCGTGCCGGGCCACAACGGCGAAGCGTTGCTTTCGCTTCCCGACACACTGGATGCCTACTACGGCTATGTGTCGGTGTTGGACGCTCCCACCGTGATTGTGGGCGCTCTCGGCCGTCTCGCCGCTGAGAACGAGAACAAAGTCGATGAAGGCAGGAGAGTCGAGTCGGTGACGCTCGTCGGACTCCACCGTGTCGACGGATCGACGCAATGGGAGCGCCCGATCGGCCGCGTGCGGGAATGCTCCGATCGGGTCGAGTCCGGAGTGATCGCGTGCTGGAACGACGAACGTGTGCTGTTCGTGAACACTGCTGACGGACGGCTTCTGTCGGAGACCAGCACGGCGATGGCCAACGTCGACGTGATGATGGCCGGCGATCGCGCCTACGTCACCGGCATCGAGTCCCAGGGTGCGCGGCACAACCTTGTGGTGTCCGCTGGGCCGCCATCGGCGCCGGGATCCACGTTCAGGCGTTCAGTGCCGGTGGCTGGGCCGTTGTCGGGTATCGCCGACGTTCTGCCCTCGGGAGAGGTCGTCGTAGTCACAAACCTCGAGGATGCGGCGATGTTCCGGTTCACCGTGCACGACTTCGAGACGGGTCGAACGCGGTTCAATCTCGACTCGACTCAACTGACTGTCGTGGGTGATGGATTGTTCCTCAACAGTCCGGTGATGGTCGACGGCGGCAGTCGGCAGCAGATCCTCGACGGGCAGGGCACGCTGGTTTCCACGGCCGAAGTGCCGGCCTACACACATTCCGGAATGGCCGAAGCCACTACCGAGAAGCCGCCGGTGATGATGGCCGACGGCGCCTACGACCCCGAAAGCGGGCGCTTGCTGTGGCGCAACCCGTTGTTGCTGCGCACCGACAACACTGGCGCTGTTCAAGCCTTGGCTGGTCGAACGGTGATTGTGGCGGCTCAAGAGACCGGCGAACTCATCGGGTTCGACAGCGCGACGGGCGAACAGCGCTGGCGAACTCCGTGGAGAGACGCCTACTGGGTGTACGGCGGAATGACCGACGGGCGTCACTACGTCTTCAGCGACTACGCCGGCTTTCATGCATTACGTATCGCCGATGGTGCGGTCGTATGGTCTAGGCCCCTACCTGAAGGTGCAGATCCCCGTCAGACAACGATCATCAATGCCGGCGGCAACATCCTCATCACCGGAAACGCCACCATTTCGATGTGGCGTGGAGACGCGCTCTCGCCCTAGGAGGCTGCTGAATTATT
>NZ_LIYC01000053.1:0-28845 GCF_001418765.1 Gordonia sp. HS-NH1 | reverse complement strand
CACCGAGGTGCTCTACGCGGTATGGGAATGGGAGGAACGCAACAGTTCTCGCCGGGACCAGGTTGTGGACGCGGCGGCGTGAGTGCCAGTGTCGGGCAGGGTTTACTTCAGGCCCGACGGCACGGTCTTGCCGTTGACCGTGACGGTCACCTCACCGGTCGTCGTGTTCTCGGAGATCTCGCCGTGTTCGAAGGTCACCACCTCGAGGTCACCGTCGACTGTCACGTCGCTCGTGGGCACGCCGAGAGGCCCGGCCGAGCCGTTGGTGCCGGTGAGTAGCGGTGTGCCGTCCGGTGCGCGCTCGGTGTTCCATGCGTCGCGGATCTTGCCGGAGGTGACGATGTACCCGGGCGTTGCGGGGTTGCTGTTCTTCGCGATGATCACTCCGCCGCGAAACTGTTGGTACACAACGCCACTCTCGCGGGTTCCGGCGTTGTGATCCCCGGTCAGCGGTTTGCCCAGGGCTGCCCGCTGTGCCTCCGTCGCCGAGCCGTACTTGACGGCGAGCGGGCCGGTGAGGGTCACCTCGACGTCGTCCTCACCCATCACCGTCGTCTCGGTGGGCGTGGGTGCCGCATCCTCCGCGACAACGGTGGTCGCCGACGCGCTGGAGGACGAGTCGTCGGTGTCTGAGGTGCCGCAACCGGCGGCGATCAGCGTGACCACGAACAGTCCGGCAACGAACTCGGCGCGACGGGATGCCACCTGCTTCATGCGCTCACCCTAATGTGTGAACAGGCCGGCGGCTCAGCCGTGCCGACGGCGGTACTCTTCCGCGGCACCCGGGTGCAGGGGGACGGATCCGGTGAGGATCAACGATTGTGCGTCGAGGAACTGACTGCCGATCGCCTGAGCCGGCACGAGGTGCGCGGACTCGTCGAGCAGCAGGTCGACGATCGCCGCGGCGGTCGCGTCCGGCACGTCTCGGCGAGCGAGCAGGAGGTTGGCGACCCCGACGGTGGTGACCGCCGGATGCCGGCCGTAGATGTCGGCCGGGATGCGCACGGGCTCGTACGCGGGTCCGAACCGTCGTCGCAGGGCCGCCACCACGCCGCCGAGATCGAGCAGGGCGATCGGTACGCGCGGGTCGGTGAAGGCCGGGGTCGGCAGACCGCCCGCCCACATGACGGCATCGACCGCTCCCGAGGCGAGCGCGGCGCCGGCATCGCGCATCGTCTGCCGGACCGGCCGGATGTCGCTGTCGGGTGCGAGACCGGCTGCGGCGAGAACCCGCTCGGAGAGTCCCGCGGCGCCGGAACCGGGCGCTCCGACACTGACCACCCGCCCGCGCAGGTCGGCGACCGTCGCGATGGGTGCATCGGCGCGGACCGCCACCTGGAAGTAGTTCTCGTACACGCACCCGAGAGCTGTGAGCCGTGGATCGGCGCGCTCGACGGCCGTGTCGCTGAGGCTGAGGGCGAGTTCCGCGGAACCGTCCGCCAGCGCATCGAGGTTCTCGGCGGAGCCGCCGGACTGCCGAGGGCGGACCGGCGGCGCGCCGGATCGGTCGGCCGCCGCCGCGAGGAGGCCGGCGAACTCCCAGAAGAAACCCCCGGACTCTCCCGCCGCGAGCCGGACCGGCGCGCCGCGCTCGGTTCCGCAGGCGGACAGGAGAATCAGCGCACCCAGGCCACAACCCCCGCGGAGCACGGTCCGCCGATCCACCGGCCCGAGCGCAAACGACATGGTGTCACCTTAGGCCCGCCGCGCGACGACCTCGGCGTCGACGAAGGCCCGACCCTGCTCGCGGTCGAGTGGCGTCTCCGCCTTGTTGCGCAGGACGAACACATAGACCAGCAGCGACACCGCGATCACCGCCGTGACGTAGGCGATGAACCACGGGACGTGGCCGCCGTTCTTGGCCGCCTGGTAGATCAACGGTGCGGTGCCGCCGAACGCGGAGTTCGCGAGGGCATAACCGAGACCGACTCCCAGGGCCCGCACGTGCGACGGGAAGAGTTCGGCCTTCACGATCGCGTTGATCGACGTGTAGCCGGTGAGGATCACATAGCCGACGGCGAGCAGGGTCAACGACGCAGCCACCGAGGTGGTCTGAGGCAGATAGGTGATCAGGACGTAGGTGTACAGGACACCGCCGACGCCGAAGAAGATCAGGACCGGTTTGCGCCCGACCTTGTCGCTGATCATCCCGCCGATCGGCTGCAACATCATCAGGAACACCAATCCGATGAGGTTGATCCAGGTCCCGGTGCGACCGTGGTCTTCGTACGCCGTCTTGACGATGGCCGGCGCGTTGACGCTGTAGGTGTAGAAGGCGATGGTGCCACCGATGGTGACCAGGAAGCAGACCAGCAGGGGGCGCCAGTAGTGCAGGACGAGCTCACGAATAGATCCGGACTCGGAGTCGGCCCCGCTGCGGACGGCCTCCAACTGCTCCGGGGTAAGCGACTCGTCCATGCTGCGGCGCAGCCAGAAGACGACGACGGCAGCCACGCCGCCGATGAGGAACGCGATGCGCCAACCGAAGTCGGAGATCTGGTCCTTGTCGAGGAACACCTGCATCACGAGCAGGGTCAGCTGTGCCAGCACGTGTCCGCCGATCAGCGTCACGTACTGGAACGACGAGAAGAAGCCGCGTCGCTCGCGGGTGGCCGCCTCCGACATGTAGGTGGCCGACGCGCCGTACTCACCGCCGGTGGCGAATCCCTGCACCAATCGACAGAGCACCAGGATGACCGCCGCCCACACGCCGATCGACTCCCGCCCCGGTGTCAGCGCGATGGCCAGGGAGCACGCGGCCATCAACGACACGCTGAAGGTCAGCGCCGCGCGTCGGCCCCGACGGTCGGCGTACCGGCCGAAGAACCAGGAGCCGACCGGCCGCATCAGGAAGGTGACGGCGAAGATGGCGTACACGTAGACGGTCGAGTTCTTGTCGGCCGGATCGAAGAACTGGCTCTCGAAGTACGTCGCGAACACCGTGTAGACGTAGACGTCGTACCACTCGACGAGGTTGCCGGAGGACCCGCGCAAGGTGTTGAGCACGGCGCGGCGGGTGGCTGCGGGCGACGAACTCGGCGGTGCGCTCCGTGCGTCCGCGGGGTGCCGGGTGGGCGAGTCGGTCATCGGTGTCCTCCAGATCGTCGAACGTGCACCCGACCCGGTCCGGCGTCGGTGCCCCTAACACTGTGAAGGCAGTCACAGGCTCAACCCAAGCCGATCGCGGTTTCCTAACACTCCCTTAGGACTCGTCGTCCGCCGCGGCACTCGACACCACGTCCGCGGCCGGGATCCAGAGGTCCACCCGAAGTCCCGCCGGTCGTCCGGCACTCACCGTCAGTTCGCCCCCGGCACCCTCGACCAGCGCCCGCGCGATGGACAATCCGAGTCCGGAGCCGGGTCCGCCTCCGGTCGACGCACGGAAGAACCGTTCCGTCACGCGTGGCAACTCGGCCTCCGTCACGCCACGACCGGTGTCGGCGACCCAGATGTGAATCCGCGCTTCCTCCGCCCGGCACCCCAGCTCCACGTTTGCGGCCGGCCCGGCGTATTTGACCGCGTTGCTCAGCAGGACGTCTATCGCGCGGACGAGGTCGTCCTCGTCGAGCGCCGCGATCGTCGTCCGGGTGGGCCCCGACGGCAGGGCGATCGACGCCGACAGTCCGGCGTCGGTGAGCGCACCCGCCCAGAAGTCGTGCCGCTCGACCAGCACGGCGCCGACGTCGCAGACGCCGGTGGCGGAGCCGGCGGGCCGCGCCTCGGCGGTGGCCAGGACCAGCAGGTCCTCGACGATGCGGTCGAGCCGATCGATCTCCACCAGCGTCTTCTGATGCGACTCGAGCGCTCGGCCGGTCAGGCCGAGGCCGAGAGTGTCGAGACGAAATCGGACCGCTGCGAGGGGGTTACGAAGTGCGTGCGCGGTGTCGGCCACCAGGCGGCGCTGGGCGGCTGTGGCGGTCTCGACGTCGTCGGCCATCGCGTCGAAGATGCGGGCCAGCTCGCGAACCTCCGGCGGGCCGGTGGCCCGGTGATCGCGGGGCTCGCTCGGCCTCGGCTCGCTCGCTCCGGGAGCACGGTCGATGACCGACGCGCGCAGCGATCGCACCCGTGTCGTCAAGGCGGTGAGCGGACGAACAGTCCAGCGCGACAGCGCAACAGCGATCACCGACCCCACCACGAGCATCGCGATGGCGCCACCGCCGATCACCGACCAGGTCCGGGCGACGTCGCGTCTGGCCTCCGACGTCGACGCCGCGATGACGACCGCGCCGTCGACCTGGGTGCCCGTGCCGATCGGCATGGCCACCAGTGCCGACGGGGGCGACCAGGGTGTCAATCCCGACGCGATCCGGGTTCGCTGGTTGCGCAACGCCTCGGACACGGCCTCGGCGACCTCCGGCGAGTCGGCGGTGAGCCCGGCCGCGGCCCGCGAAGTACCGAACCGGTCGACGACCACGACACCTTCGCCATAGAGGTCGCGGTAGCGTTCGACGGCCCGCTGCAGTTCTGGCCCCCGCGTCTCCGGTTCCCGATCGGCGAGGTCGGCGAAATAGGTTGCGGATGCGGTACGACTCTCGGTGAACCGTTGCAGCCGTTCACGACTCACCGTCGTCGCGAGAGGAATGGCCAAGCCGAGAACCACGATCGCCGAATAGGCGACGAGCACGAGCAGCACACGCCGCCACATCGCTCAGGAACCCCAGCGGTAGCCGTACCCGCGGATCGTCTCGATCACGCCGGGCCTCCCGAGCTTCGCCCGGAGTGCGGTCATGTGGACGTCGAGGCTACGGGAGATCGCGACGTGGGCGTCGCCCCAGATCGCATCCATCAACTGTTCGCGGCTCACCGCCTCACCGCGGCGTGTGACCAGGTGCGCGAGCAGTTCGAACTCCTTGGGGGTCGGCGCCACCTCGGCGCCGCCCACGGTGACCAGTCGCGCATCGAGGTCGACCACGATGTCGCCGGTCGTGACCCGTCGCTCCGTGGTGACCGGCGCGTCGGCCACACGCCGACGGGCGGCCACCTCCAGCCGCGCCATCAGCTCGCCGAGCCGCGCCGGTTTGACCACGTAGTCGTCGGCGCCGCCGCGGAGGGCCCGCACGACCGACCGCTCGTCCTGTCGCGCGGTGAGCACCACGACCGGGATGTCGCTGACCGTCCGCAACCGGCGCAGCACGGTCAGTCCGTCCTCGTCGGGTAGGCCGAGGTCCAGCAGGGCGAGGTCGAACCCGCGGTGACCGAGGAGGAGGTCGGCACCGCGTCGCATTCGCCGGGGCTCGTGTCCGACCTCGATCAGGGCGTCGACCAGGGCGTCACCGACCCCGTCGTCGTCCTCCACCACCGCGATACGCATCGGGTCCACGGTACGACAGGGGCCTTGGCCAGCCCCTCAGAGCACGATCTGCCGATTCACGTCCTTGTAGAGCAGGTACCGGAAGTTCGACGGCCCGCCGGCGTAGCAGGCCTGCGGGCAGAAGGCGCGCAGGGACATGTAGTCGCCCTCCTGGACCTCCACCCAGTCCTCGTTGAGCCGGTAGACGGCTTTGCCTTCCAGGACGTAGAGGCCGTGTTCCATGACGTGGGTCTCGGCGAACGGGATCGACGCACCCGGCTCGAAGGTCACGATGTTGACGTGCATGTCGTAGGCGAGGTCCTGCGGGTCGAGCATTCTCGTTGTGCGCCAGGCGCCGTCGGTGTCGGGCATCGGGGAGGGCTCGATGTCGCGCTCGTTGCCGAACTGCGGCGACGGCTCGTGACCCGCGATGGGCTCGTAGCGCTTGCGAATCCAGTGGAAGGATGCGGGGACGTCGCCGCGATTGTGCGCCGACCACGGGGTACCTGCGGGCAGATAGCCGAATCCGCCGTCGGTCAGTGTGTGGTCCTCGCCCGCGACCGTCACGGTCAGCGCGCCGGCGGTGACGAAGAGGAAGCCCTCGACCGCCGACTGTGGTTCCGGCGCATCTGATCCGCCGCCCGGGGCGACCTCGACGATCGTCTGCGCGAAGGTCTGCGCACCGCCGGGCACCGGTCGGTTGAGCACCCATGCGCGGGTGTCGGTCCACTCCGGGAAGACCGACGTGACGATGTCACGGAGCACACCGCGCGGGATCACCGTGTACGCCTCGGTGACGACCGCGCGGTCGCTCAGCAGGTCGGTCTGCGGCGGGAGTCCACCGGCGGGGGTGTAGTACGGCGTCGTGTTCATCGGGTTGTCCTCTGTGAGTGGGGGAGTGCGATCTCGCGCACCTTCGCGATGGGCAGGTCGGTCGTGGTCTCGACCTCGTCGACGGTCAGCGCGCCGCACAGTTCGCCGCGTCGGATGAAACCGGCGAGTGCGCGGGCCGTCGCGGGCTCGTCGAGTACCGACGACTCGATCCGATGCGCGTAGTTGCGCAAACGTACTGCGGCGGAGTCGAATCCGTCACGGTAGAAGGCGTACGTCGCCAGGAAGCGCGTGACCAGTTGAGCGGGGTGTAGATCCCAACCCTGGTAGAAGCCGCGTTCGAGATGGCGGCGGACCAGCCGCGCGTGCAACGCCCAGCCGGCTTCGACGGCATCTGGGTCGCCGACCGGGAGGATGTTCGTCGATCCGTCCGACAGCCGCACGCCGGTGCCCGCCGCCGCGAGTTGCATCACGGCCTTCGCGTGGTCGGCGGCCGGATGTTCCATCGACTGATAGGCCGCGGCGATACCGAGGGACGCCGAGTAGTCGTAGGTCCCGTAGTGCAGAGCGGTCACCCGACCCTCGCCGGCGTGGATCATCGGCGCGACGGCCGCCGTGCCGTCGACGCCCATGACCGCCTGGGGGGTCTCCACCTGGATCTCGAAACCGATACGGCCGTCGGGCAGTCCGTGAACTCGCTCGAGTTCGCGGGCGACGCCGACCATCGCGACGACCTGATCGGTCGAGGTGACCTTGGGCAGCGTCAGCGTCAATCCCGCCGGGAGGTCGCCGGTCTCCGCCAGACCGGCGACGAACAGGTCGAGGGTGCGCAGGCCGCGGGCTCGGACATCGGCCTCGAAGCACTTGAAACGGATGCCGAGGAACGGCGGCGAGGCGTCGCCGGCCGCCCGGATCGCGGCGACGGCGGCGTCGACCGCCGCGTCCTCCTCGTCGTCGGAGCGGACGCCGTAGCCGTCTTCGAAGTCGATACGGAGGTCTTCGACGGGCTCGGTGCGCAGCTTGCCCTCCACCAGGTCCGCGAGTGCGGATGCGGCCGAGTCGGTGTGGGCGACGGTCGAGCGGGCGATGGCGGCGAGGCCGCCGTGATCGGCAGCCGTGTCCAGCGCCGCCCGTCCCCAGTCCCGGGCCAGATCCGCTGAGTACCGGTCGGCGGGGACGTAGACCGTGTGGACCGGCTGCCGGCTCCCGTCGTCGCCCGGATACCGATCGGACAGGACGGCGTCTGCCGGTGCCAGGGTGGCCTCGACCTCGGCGAGGAAGGCCGCACCGAGGCGGCCGGGTTGCACACTCACGAGGCGCCCCCTAATGACGATTGGTGGAAAAAGAATTCCGCAGGGCGGAGTTTACTGCAGATCGGGTGCCTGCCACCACTCCTGGAGCGCAATGCATGCCGATTGTGGTTTCACATGATGGAACGTAGCGTGATGTCGGACTGTGGAGGTGGCGATGGCGGGGAACTCGGGCGGTGTGCAGTCCGTCGAGCGGGCATTCGAGCTGCTCGAACTCATCGGGCGCGCCGGCGGCGAGTGTTCCCTGAGTCATCTGTCGGCGGAATCGCCGCTGCCGCCCCCCACCATTCACCGGCTGCTGCGGACGCTCGTGGGGATCGGCTACGTCCGGCAACTCCCGAATCGGTCATATGCCCTGGGCCCCCGGCTCATCCGGCTCGGTGAGGTGGCCAATCGGCAGCTCGGCGCAGTCGCCGCGCCCGTCCTCGCCTCGCTGGTCGGCGAGCTCAGCGAGACCGCGAGTCTCGCGGTGCTCGACGGGGACATGGTCATCTACGTGGCTCAGGTCCCGTCGCCGCACAGCATGCGGACCAACAACGAGGTCGGCCGTCGGGTGACGATGCACAACACCGCGGTGGGCAAGGCCGTCCTCGCTGAACTCGACGACGCGCGCATCCTCAAACACGTCACCCAGGCCGGGCTCACCGCGGCCACCGAGTGGAGTGTGACGTCGCTGTCCGGCGTGTTCGCCGCCGTCGAGCAGGTGCGCGCGGACGGCGTCGCCACGGACGAACAAGAACACGAGGTCGGGGTCTGCGGCATGGCGGTCGCGGTCCCCGGTGCTCCCACGCCCATGGCGGTCGGCATCTCGGGGCCGGTGGCCCGATTCGACGATGACCTGCGTACCCGTGCGGTCGGGGCGCTGCGCACGGCGGCCGGGACCGTGTCCGAGGCGCTCATCGGGTCCAGGGAGACCTAGATCCGGGACGTAGGTCAGATGGTGAGCTTCGTCGGTGTCGTGCGGTTCGCGCCGTCGCCGCTGGAGCCGTCGCCGATCTGACCGTCGTTGTTGAATCCCCAGCAGTACACCGACGCCGCCGACATCGCGCACGACGTCCCGTTGCCGGTCGAGATCGACGTGACGTCGGTCAGTGTCGAGACCTCGCGGGGGATCTTCACCGAACCGCCGGAGGAGCCGAGCTGGCTGCGGTCGTCGTCGCCCCAGCAGAAGGCCCGGTCGTCGGAGACCGCGCAGGTGGTGCCCCAGTCGGTGGAGATGGCCGAGACCCCGCTCAGGTTGCTGACCTTGACCGGTGCCTGACGGGTCTCGCTGGTGCCGTCGCCGATCTGACCGTAGGCGTTGGAGCCCCAGCACCAGGCGTCGCCGCCGGCGACTGCGCAGGTCGTCTGGAAATAGGTGCTGGTGTTGGTGTTCGGGTCGTCGTCATCGGATGCCTCGTGATAGCCGCCGATGGCGATGTCGGTGACGTCGGTCAGTGTGCCGACCTTGACCGGCGCCGAGCGTGCCGTCGTGCTTCCGTCGCCGATCTGCCCGTTGTCGTTGGCGCCCCAGCAGAACGCCGACCCGTCCGACACGGCGCAGGTGGTGCCGTAGGCGGTCGCGATGTCGGTGACGACGCCGAGCCCGGGAACCTTCGTCGGGGCCGACACCGGGTCGGTGCCGCCGCCGGTGCCGAGCTGGCCGTACTCGTTGTTGCCCCAGCAATAGGCGTCGGTGCCGGCGACCGCGCAGGTGGTGCCCCACCCGGTGGAGATCGCCTTGACGTCGGAGATGGTGCCGACCTTCGTCGCGGCGTCCACCGTCGATCCGCTGGTGCCGTTGCCGACTTCGCCGTAGTGGTTGTTGCCCCAGCAGTAGGCATCGCCGGCGGCGATCGCGCAGGCCGTCGAGACGTAGGCGTTCTCGCCGGTGAGGTAGCCGCCGGTGGCGACCGCGGTGGCGTTCGAGACGCCGGTCACCGGGACCGGGCGGGTGTGCGGCGTCGTGGTGCCGTCGCCGAGCTGACCCGTGTCGTTGTCGCCCCAGCAGTGCACGCTGCCGGTGACCACGGCACAGCTGCTGCCGAAGTTGGTGGTCACCACCGGCTGCGCGACGGTGGCCTTCTCCGGGTCGTCGACGGTGCTGCCGATGACGGCCAGACCGACGACGGCCGCGACCACGAGCAGCAGGACGGCGCCGAGCACGCCGGCGATGATCAGCCCGGTCCGCTTTTTCTTTGCCGGCGGGACCGGCGGCATGCCCGGGTATCCGGGTTGGGGCTGGCCGGGTTGCGCGTGCGGGCCCGAGAGGTGGGGCGCCGAGGAGTACATCGGCTGCGGTCCCGACGGTTTGTTCATCAGTGGCTGCGGCCCCGACGGCCCGGTCATCGTCGCCTGCGGAGGAGGCGTGTACTGGCCGTGGGGTGGGCCGAAGTGCTGCTGGGGTCCCGAGGGGTGCCCGGCGGACGGGCCGCCGGTGCCGCCGCCGACGAGGGTGGGCGGTGGCACCGAACCGGCGACCATCGTGTTTCCCTGCGCCGCAGGCGAATCGAGAGCGGACTTCAGCGCGGCCGCGAAGCTGCGGCAGTCGGGGTAGCGGGCCGCGGGGTTCTTCGACAACGCGCGCTGGAACACCGGGTCGAGGTGGGCGAGGTCGCCGCGCAGCTGGCCGATGTGAGGGACCGGACGCTGGATGTGTCCAAGCATCACCGAGGGCTCGGACTGCCCCACGAAGGGAGGCTGTCCCGCGAGCAGGGCGTACGCGGTGCAGGCCAGCGAGTACTGGTCCGACCGCGCCGTGGCGTCGGCGCCCTCGAGAGTCTCCGGGGCCGAGAAGGCGACCGTCCCGATGAAGGAATGGGTGCCGGTCAGGTTGGCCGAGCCGGCGAGTTTGGCGATGCCGAAGTCGAGCACCAGGGCGCGTTCGACGACGCTCGTGGCCGGGTCTCGCGTGACGAGTATGTTGGCGGGCTTGATGTCGCGGTGCACCACGTGGTGGCGGTGCGCGTAGTCGAGGGCGTCGGCGACCTGGGTGACGACCGTGGACACCTCGGCCGGCGTCAGGCGCTCCTCGGTGAGGTCCTTGCCGTCGACGTAGCTCATCGAGAACCACGGCGAGCCGTCGGAGATCCCATACTGATGGATGGTGATGATGCTGCGATGGTCGAGTTTCGCGGTGGTGCGTGCTTCGTTGGTGAAGCGCTGGTTGAAGCCGGGCTGCGCACTGACCGCCGTGGAGATGACCTTCAGGGCCTCGCGCCGTTCCAACTGCAGGTTCTCGACGAGGTACACCTCGCCCATACCGCCCGCGCCGAGCTGAGAGACCACGCGATAACCGGCGATGTGGGTGCCGGGACTCAACGGCACGGCGTCACCTCTTCCTGGACTTGGCGCCCGACGGGTTTCCAAATGACTGCTCTCGCAGACGTATGCAGGGACGATACCGAAACCGGAGGGGCCCGGGGCACCCTTCAACCGGATGACGGGACCGTCGTCAGAACGTGACCTGCGTGGGGGTCGGACGGTCGTCGGTGCCGCCGACGCCGAGCTGCCCGGTGGCGTTGAAACCCCAGCACCAGAGGTACGACGACGCGAGCGCGCACGAGGTCCGCTCGCCGGCGGATACCGCACTCACATCGGACAATTCGTTCACGCGGGTGGGCGCCGGACGGTCGGTCAGCGTGCCGTCGCCGACCGATCCCCAGGCGTTGGCGCCCCAGCAGTACGCGACGCCCCCGGCGAGTGCGCAGGTGGTGTTCGACGTGCCCGTGCTGATGGACTCGACCTCGCCGAGGCCGGTCACCGGCGTCGCCGTGCGGCGCCCGTAGGTGCTGCCGTCGCCGAGCTGCCCGAAGTCGTTGTTGCCCCAGCAATACGCGCTCGCCCCGGCGACCGCGCAGGCGGTGGCGGCGCCGGCGGAGACCGAGGTCGCGCCGTCCAGGTCGGCGACCCGGGTCGGGCTGGCCCGATTGGTGGTCGTGCCGTCGCCGACCTGCCCGTTGTCGTTGAGTCCCCAGCAGTAGGCGTCGCCCGCGGCGACGGCGCAGGCGAAGTTCACGCCGACGCTGATCGCGGTCACGTCGTCGAGGCCGCCGACGCGGACCGGTCGGTACTGATTGGCGGCGGAGCCGTCGCCGAGCTGGTCGAAGTCGTTGGTGCCCCAGCAGTACGCCGCGCCCGCCGAGATCGCGCAGGTGGCCCAGTTGGCGGTCGATATGGCGGTGACGTCGGCGAGGTCGGCGACCCGGGTCGGCGTCAGGCGCGCGTCGGTCGTGCCGTCGCCGACCTGCCCGTAGTCGTTGTTGCCCCAGCAGTAGGCGACGCCCTCGGCGATCGCGCAGCTGTTGGGGCCACCGGTGCTGATGGCGGTGACGCCGCTGAGATCGGCGACCCGCGTGGGCGTCTGGCGCGTGTCGGTCGTGCCGTCGCCGATCTGGCCGGCGGCGTTGTCGCCCCAGCAGTACGCGGTCCCGTCGCGGATCGAACACGTGGTACCGAGACCGGCGCTGAGCTGCGCCTGGGCGTCCGTGGCCGCCAGGGGCGACGACCCGGCATCGGTGGTGGCCCCGTCGTCAGAGCCGCCGAGGGTGACGACGCCGATGGCGACCACGGCCGCGAGGACCGCGACCGCGACGACCGCGGCCAGCGCGAGCGGCCACCGGCGCCGGCGCGCCGTTGTCCGCGCCGGAGGTGTCGGGGGCGGGGGAGTGGGAGGTGCCAGGGCGGGCGTGGGGGTGGAGCCCCAGGCCAGGGTCGGGTCCGCCGGCGATCGCGGCGGGATGACCTGCGTCGCCGGGAGGGGGGCGCGTGGTCGGTCGTCGGCGCCGGCCCGGTCGAGCGCGGCGTGCAGATCCGCGGCGAACGCGCGGCAGGTGGGATACCGGTCGAGCGGGCCGCGCGCGAGTGCACGGTCGAAGACGGGGTCGAGCGCGGCGAGCCCGGGTCGATGGGTGCTGATCCGCGCCGGCCGTGTCGTGAGCTTCGCGACGATGTGGCGCGTCTGCGTGTCGGCGTCGAACGGGGTTGTGCCGGAGAGCAATTCGTAGGCCGTGCAGGCCAGGGCGTACTGATCCGACGCGGGGCCCGCCGGTTTGCCGTCGAGGATCTCCGGCGCCGCGTAGACGAGGGTCCCCACGAACGACGACGGCGCGGTCAACGTGGTGGCGGTGGTGAGTTTCGCGATCCCGAAGTCGAGCACCACCACGCGGTCGAGGGCGTCGTCCATCGCGCGTCGCGTGATCATGATGTTGCCGGGTTTGATGTCGCGATGGATCACGCCGTGCTCGTGTGCGTAGTCGAGCGCGTCGGCGACCCGGGAGACGACGGTCGCCACCTCGTCCGGGCGGAGCGAGGCGCGGCGGAGGTCGCGCCCGTCGAGGTGGGTCATCGTGAACCAGGGGTCGCCGTCGGTGACGCCGTAGTGATAGATCGTCACGATGGCGGGGTGGTCGAGCGCCGCCGCGGTCTGCGCCTCGCGGCTGAACCTCCGCGCGAACTCCTCGTCGACGGTCTCGGCGATCGAGATCACCTTGAGGGCCTCGCGCCGACGCAGTTGGGGGTTCTCGACCAGATAGACGGTGCCCATTCCACCGCTGCCCAACCGCGTGATCACCGGGTAGCCGGCGACCTCGACTGGCTGGGCGGCCATGGGCGTCTCCTGGTGGCGTGACCTGTGTTGCGACGACGATAGCCCCTCGCACGGCCGTCCTGCCCTGACACGGCACTTGTTCATCCGAACGACATGGCACAATGCTCGACGTGGCAAACAAATCTGGCGCTGAAACATCCACCCCCGGCGAAGCGGGTGCCGGCACCGGCCGAGTCGTGAAATCCGATGGCCGCAAGAAGCACTACGTCGACAACGGCTGGCCGCAGGACGACAACGGCGACGCCGCCGAGCATGCCGTCTCCGAACTCGCGACCCACATCTCCGGTGCGCTGTCGCCGTTCGGCGACACCGAGTTCCCGCTTCCGGTCGACGAGCTGCCGTTCGTGCAGTCGAAGACCATCGTCAACCGCTGACGTCGATGCCCACCGGAGGCGACGGCGGCTCCCGGCTGAGCCACCTCGACGCCTCCGGGTCGGCCCGCATGGTCGACGTCGGGGCCAAGCCGTCGACGAAGCGTCGCGCTGTCGCCGCCGGCACGTTCCACACCACCGCCGAGGTGATCGGCCTCCTCAGTGAGTCGAGGCTGCCCAAGGGGGATGTGCTCGCCACGGCGCGCATCGCCGGGATCATGGCGGCCAAGCGGACCGACGAGCTGATTCCGCTGTGCCACCAGTTGGCGTTGTCGTCGGTGGAGGTCGACTTCGCGATCGGTGCCGAGACGATCGAGGTGACCGCGACCGTGGCCACCTCCGGTCAGACGGGCGTCGAGATGGAAGCGCTGACCGCGGTCGCCGTCGCCGGCCTGACACTGCACGACATGGTCAAGGCCGTGGACCGACGCGCGCAGATGGACGGTATCCGCCTCCTCGCCAAGACCGGAGGCAAGTCGGGCGACTGGTACCGCGACCCGGCTGACCCGGCCGATGACTGATCCGGGAACACCACGCGTCGCTCGTGTCGTCGTCGCGTCGAACCGCGCCAGCAGCGGTGTCTACGCCGACCGGTCCGGCCCGATCATCGAGGCGTGGCTGACCGAGCAGGGCTTCCGGGTCGACGAGTGCGACGTCGTGGCCGACGGCCCACCGGTCGGCGATGCCGTCCGCGCCGCGATCTATGCCGAGGTCGACCTCGTGATCACCACGGGGGGAACAGGTCTGACGCCCACCGACCGGACTCCGGAACAGACCCGGCCGCTCCTCGACTTCGAGATCCCGGGTCTGGCCGCCGAGATCCGGTCGGCCGGGCTGCCGAAGGTGCCGACCGCCGTCCTCTCCCGCGGGCTCGCCGGGGTGGCCGGCACGACGCTCGTCGTGAACCTGCCCGGTTCGACGGGCGGGGTCCGCGACGGGCTGGGCGTACTCGCCGGCGTCGTCCACCATGCACTCGATCAGATCCGCGGAGGCGACCACCGATGACCGGAGATGCCGGCACCCGCGTGGTGCACACCGCTGTCGTCGACGAGCCGATCACGCTGGCAGACCACGAGGCGATGGTCGCCGCTGCCGCCGAGGGCAAAGCCGGGGCGGTGGTCGGCTTCGTGGGCGCCGTCCGTGACCACGACGGCGGGCGAAAGGTGACCGCCCTGCACTACTCCGGGCATCCCACCGCGACGAAGGTGCTGGCCGACGTCGTCGAGGAGGTCTCCGCGGTCGACGGCGTGCGGGCGGTCGCCGTCTCCCACCGGGTCGGCGACCTCGCGATCGGCGACATCGCCTTCGTGGTCGCGGTGGCCGCCGACCATCGTCGGGCGGCGTTCGAGACCTGCTCGCGTCTCGTCGACGAGGTCAAGTCCCGGCTGCCGGTCTGGAAGCACCAGTTCTTCGACGACGGCACCGACGAGTGGGTCAATTCGGCATAGACCCGCTGGTTGAGCCGACCCTCGCTGGTCGAGCCGACCCCCGCTGGTTGAGCCGACCCCCGCTGGTCGAGCTTGTCGAGACCATTGGAAAAGGGCCCCGCACGGATGATTCATCGTGCGGGGCCCTTCGTCTGTGTCCCGGATCAGGGGTTGGGCAGCAGGTGCTTGTTGTCGTTGAACAACTTGATCTGGTCCTGGTTCAGCGAGACACCGCTGTCCTTGGCCGCCTGCCAGAGGTTCTTGATCTCGGGGCTGACGCCGGCCTCGGTGAGGGCGTCGGTGACCTGCTTGGCGACGTCGTCGGTCGTCTTGGCCAGGTCGACGCTGCCGTTGCCGCCGGGGAGCACCGGGGCGATCTCACGCGGGGTGTCGGTCGGCGCGCTGCGCGGGGTCGAACCCGAGAGACCGGTGCCGCAGGTGGGCCAGGCGCCCTTGCCCTGCGATCCGAGCACGCGCTCGGCGACGACGATCTGCTCCTCGCGGGAGGCCTGGTCTGCGGTCGGGGCGAACTCGCCGCCGCCGTGGCCGGTCCAGGTGCTCGGCGAGAACTGCAGGCCGCCGTGGTAACCGTTGCCGGTCGCGATGGCCCAGTTGCCACCGGATTCGCACTGCGCGACCTGGTTCCACTCGGCGTCGGTGGCCGCATTGGCGGTACCGGTGCCCAGGAGGGCTGCTCCGCCGCCGAGGACTGCGCCGGTGAGGGCGACCTTCGTGATGGTCTTGGCGGCCGTGCTGGTCGTCTGCTTGCGATGACGTCCGGACATGTATGTGTTTCCTCTCTCCACGCGCCTACGAAGTCAGCTGTCGGGTTCGAGCGAGAGGTGCTCGGCCCCGGTCGTCGCGGTGGTCGCCGCGGCTTCCGGGACTTAACCCCGAGGACACCTGGTGTGGTGTCCGGTCTCAGGGGATGAGGTTGGGTCCCCCGTCCTCGTTCCTAGATTGCTTGTCGTTCCCACCGGCGGAACGAGGCTCGGCGCGGCCGGTGGGACGTTATGTCTTGGTTGCTGTGTCGTGACCTCCGAGGAGGACGCTTCGTACAGTACGTCGTTCGTTGGACTGAATCACCTGGCTGAACGCAAGCGATTTTCGGCCCGGATCCGGGTCTTCCGACCCACTTTGGGCGTCATCCCAGTTCAACGGGTTAGTGGCCGTCCCGTGCCCATCCTGTTACTCCACCGTTATGTGACAAAGGTCACATGCGCGGTGTGGCGTCAGCCACCGGCAAACGGCGGGAGAACGTCGAGTGTCGTGCACGTGCCGAGTGCGCGCGTCCGATCGGAGAACGCGATCTCGTCGCGCAGATACGAGCAGCGTTCGAGAACCGTGGCGAGGGAGGGGTTTCCGGCGGCGAGGGTCTCTTCCAGGACGCGGAGGGTGGTCGTCGGGTCGATCTCGACGACTCTCTCCTCGGCGCCGGCCGCGGCGCGCGCGGCGGCGAAGAATCGGACTGTGAGCTGCATCGGACGCGAGCCTAGCCGCCGATCGCCGACATCGGTCGGTCCGGTTGCCGGAAGCCCGCGGCGTTCACCTCGTGACCGGCCGCCTTGGCCCACATGTTGCCGCGCCACAGGTGTGCGAGCGCGGCGTCGATCTCGTCGTCGGGGAGTGTGCGCAGAGCGGTGCGGACATCGGTTTCCGACGTCGCGAACAGACAGTTGCGCAGCGTCCCGTCCGCGGTGAGCCGGGTGCGGTCGCAGTCCCCGCAGAAGGGCTCGGTGACCGACGCGATGACCCCCACGCGCGCGGGCCCGTGAGATCCCTGGTGACCGTCCACGAGCCACGTGGCGGCCGGAGCACTCCCGCGCGGCGCGGGATCGGGCAGGAGGGTGAAGCGCTCACGCAGCGTTGCGAGGATCTCCCGGGCGGTCACCATCTGCGCTCGCTGCCATGCGTGGTCGGCGTCGAGGGGCATCTGCTCGATGATCCGCAACTCGTAACCGTGCTCGAGGCAGTACGCGAGCAGGTCCGGAACGCCCGCCAGATCCGCGCGGGCGGGCACGACGGCGTTGACCTTGACCGGGTCGAGTCCGGCGCGGCGCGCCGCCGCCAGGCCGTCGAGCACGTCCGTCAGCCGGTCTCGCCGAGTGATCTCGGCGAATCGGGCGGGGTCGATGGTGTCGAGCGAGATGTTGATGCGGTCGAGGCCGGCGTCGACCAGGCCCGCCACCCGTCGTGGCAGTCCGAGTCCGTTCGTGGTCATCGCGATCTCGGGGGCCTGGGGGAGGCCGGCGACGGCCGCGATGATGTCCTCCAGATCGCGCCGCAGCAAGGGTTCACCGCCGGTGAACCGGATGCGGTCGATACCCAGGTCGCGAACCGCGACCGTCAGCGCCCGGATCAGTTCGTCCGTGGACAGCACCTGGTCGGTGGGCATCCAGTCCAGGCCCTCGGCGGGCATGCAGTACGAGCAACGCAGATTGCAGCGGTCGGTGACCGAGACCCGGAGATCCTTCGCCACCCGGCCGAACGTGTCGCGCAGCGGACCCTCGGCCGGCGCGTCGGAAGCCGCTGCGTCCCGGGGGGACACAGGCAATGGGATTCCGAGGCCGACGGTGTTCATGCTGCGCAGAGACTCATTTCCGGGTGGGATCCTTCCGTGCCTCGAGCGCACGGAACGTGCTGGCGTGGAAGACCAGGGGTTCGACACCGGGATCGGCGCGCAGCGACTCGATCTCCAGGAGCACGACGGTGTGGTCGCCGGCCTGGATCTCGTTGTGGATCGTGCACGACAGGTGCGCGGCGGCGTCGGGCACGAAGACCGCACCCCGATCGGTGCTCAACGGGGTGATGCCGTCGAAGCGGTGCTCCGACGATCCCGCGAGCTGCTTGCAGAGCTCGATCTGGTCGCCGGCGAACACGCTGACCCCGATCGCCGGTGCGGTGCGGATCCGCGGCCAGGTCGTCGAGGTGTTCTGGACGCAGACCGAGACGAGCGGCGGATCGAGCGAGACGGTGGTGAACGAACTGGCCGCCATTCCGATCAGGGTGGTCGAATCCCCGTCGGGTCGTTCGCAACACACCGCGACGACGCCGGACGGGAAGCAGCTGTAGGCATCGCGCAGCGCCCGCCCGTCGGAGACCGGCGAGAGGTCGGGGGTGGTGTCGATGGTTGTGGTCAAGGTCCTCACCTGGCTCGGCGTCCGGCACGGAGTGCGTACACCAGGCCCAGGATGAATCCCAGCGGTGCGCACATGGTCAGCAGGTAGACGGCGGTCGGTGCGGTGTCGCCGTCGGTCACCAACGGTGTGAGGAACAACGCCACGACCGCCAGAATTCCGATTCCGAACACAACCCCGGCCGCCTGCAGCAATCGCGGGGACGACGTCTTCTGCATACCTGCCACGGTAGTGCAACGGCGATCGGTCCGACGCCGCGCGATGCGCGTCCGCCGGGTAATGGTGTGACCTCGGGGTGGGGCGTTGGCTAGGATGGTCGCAGCAGGCGCCTTGCATCCGTCTGGGCCCGCGCGGCATTCGCCGTCGGACCGCCGAGATGGGTGACGGCGTCTTTTGTCGTGACGGGTCGTTTTTCGACAGTTCTAGTACAGATGAGGGTGAGCACAGTGCCGACCGGCAAGGTGAAGTGGTACGACGCGGACAAGGGCTTCGGCTTTCTCTCCCAGGAGAGCGGTGAGGACGTCTACGTCCGTTCGGCAGCGTTGCCCGACGGCGTCGAGGCGCTCAAGCCGGGACAGCGCGTCGAGTTCGGCATGGCCGCCGGTCGCCGCGGACCGCAGGCGTTGAGCGTGAAGGTGCTCGAGCCCGCTCCCAGTGTCTCCAAGAACGTGCGCGAGGCCGCCCGCAAGGACGTCAAGCGGCACTCGCCCGACGAGCTGCACGGCATGGTCGCCGACCTCATCACCCTCTTGGAGGGCAAGGTCCAGCCGGACCTGCGCAAGGGCCGTTACCCGGACCGCAAGACCGCGCAGCGGATCTCGGAAGTCGTGCGTGCGGTCGCGCGGGAGCTCGATTCCTGAGGACCGATTCCTGAGGACCTAGGCGTCCGGTGCGGTCTGGACCGCGAGTTCACCGCGGGGCAGGACCTCGTCGGCGGGGGAGAGCCGCGCCGAGGCGGAGATGACGGTGAATCCGATCAGGACCCGGTCCGGCACCGATCGCAGCGTCAGCGTGTAGGTGCTGTCCGATCCCTGCGGTTGCTCGTCTTCGACGAGCCCGCGGGGCGTCTGGTAGACGGCCGCCAGGTTCCACGGGCCCTGCGCGATCTCACTCGAGACGGTCAGCATGACCGTCGAATTCACCGGCACCGGTACCGCCGCGGTCTCGCGCGGCGCGGTGATCTCGGGATCGCATTCGGTCAGCATCAGGTCGCACCACCAGCGCGGATCGACCGTGTGCAACTCGTCGCCGACCGCGACGTGCAGGTAGGGCTGGTCGTCGGAGCTCGCGTTGCGGGTCAGCAGGAACACCGATGTCCCCACCACCGCCACGAACAGCACGACGACGATCGCGATGATCGACAGAGCCTTCTTCTCACCACTGCTGATCACTGACGGCGTTGTCCTGTCTGGTTGTGCGGGGGGTGATCGCCGTGGCTGTACGGGCGCTCACCCCGATTCTCGAAGGGAGCGGTCGACGGTGTCCGGGTGGGCATCCGGGCGGTCGAGGGACGCTGGGCGTGCGGTGTGGTGTCGGCGTCGGCCGGGCCGGGCCGGATGTCCGACCGGGCGCCGGCCGCGCGGAAGGCCACGGTCGGCGCGGCATGGTCGGGGCGACGACCGCCCAGACCGGGGACCAGTGATTTGCCGCGGGTGGTCATCACGGTCTGCAGCAGCCCGAGGCCGAGCAGCACGGACACGACCGTGAATCCGATCCACAGGGTCGGCGGCAACAGCACCCCGAGCGAGGCGCCGAACACCCACGACAACTGCAGCACCGTCTCCGACCGACCGAACGCCGAGGCGCGGGACTCGTCGGGCAGGTCGTCCTGGATCGAGGAGTCCAGGCAGACCTTGCCGATCGCGCTCGTTCCCGAGGCGACCAGGGCGGCGACCGCGGCCGCGGCGATGTTGCCGAAGACGGCGGCCAGCACCGCGACGACGAAGCAGGCGGCGGTTGCGCCGACGACGATGTTCGGCGGGTTCTTCAGCTCGAGGCGGGTCCCGATGCCGTTGCCGATCAAGTTGCCGACGCCGGCGGCGGCACCGACCGCACCGAGGAGCAGCAGCTGGGTCCAGTCCGACGCGTCGCCCTGCTGGGCCTTGGCATAAAACGCCACGAAGAGTGTCAGGAAGCCGGTCAGGATGCGGATCGTGCCGTTGCCCCACAGCCCCGCGACGACCTTGCGTCCCAGCGGCTGGCGCATCTTGGCGGCGATCATCTTGGCGCCGTCCCGGGCGCTCGCAGGCTGATCGGTGTCGCCGGGGGCCGACCGCGCGGGCTCGCCGTGGTAGGTGAGGGTCGTCGGGATCTCACCTTCGGTGGACTCGACCCACGACGGGATGCGCATACACAGATAGGCGCCGGCCGCGGCGACCACGGCCAGCCACACCATGGCGCCCGGCAGGTGCAGCGGAAGTATCTGGCCGAGCAGGAATTCGATGGCCGCGGCGACCGCGCCACCGACGATCGTGCCGCCGATCAGGCCGAAGGTGGTCAGCCGGGAGTTCACCCGTGGCAGGTCGATGGTCGGCGGCACCACCCGGGGGGTGACGGCCGACTTGAGCACGCCAAAGGATTTCGACAGCACCAGCAGGCCGAGGGCGCACGGATAGAGCACCCACGGGTCGTACTCCAGCTGCTGGGTCACGTCGTTCCACTGGACGTTGGACATGATCAACAGGGCCAGGACGACCCGTAGGCCGAAGGTCGTGGCCATGGCGATCCGGCGACCGCGCTGCAGCCGGTCGAGAAGAGGTCCGATCAGGGGAGCGATCAATGCGAAGGGCGCGATGGTCAGCGCCAGGTACAGGGCCACGTTGGTCTTCGACTCACCCGTCGCGGCGGCGAAGAACAGCGTGTTGGCCAGCGCGACGGCCATCGCGGCGTCGGCGGCGAAGTTGGCGATCACCGGCAGCGTCAGCGCGGTGAGGCCCGATTGGTCGGCGCCGTCGGCGGTGGCCGCCCGGTGGATCTTGCCGAGTCCCTTGCCGGTCAGCTCACGGCTGCGCATCGCCGCGACCCGCATCACCGTCAGCTTCTTCGGCGCCCGGGCCGAACCGGTCTGGTCCGAAGCGTTCTGGGGCCCGTGATCGGCCGGCATCGCGCGGGTCCGGTCCTCCGACGGCGGCCGGCCGCGGTCGTCGAGCGGCGGGAGGTGCGGATTGTGGGTGGGCGGGGGGAGGTAGGCGTTGCGGCCGGGACCGGGGCCGGCCGGTGGCTCTCCCCATCCCGGTGCCGGTCTCCGGGTGCGCATCTGTCGCGTCTCGTCGACCGGATAGTTGGTCGAACCGGGGTGCTGCGCGGCGCGTCGTGCGCGGTCGTCGGGCGGCGGCTGATGGGGATGCTGGTTCGCGGGACCCCTGGGGGCCCCGCGCCCCTCGTCGTGTCGGGAACTCCGTGGGATCACGCTGACGATTGTTCCTCATCTCCGGCTGTGGTCGCTTGAAGCGGGTCGGTTGTGTGGCACACGTCGGCGATATTGCACACTGGAGCAGTGACTCAGGTTGGTGACGGCGAACGGCACGGTAACGGCGAACGGCTCCTGGCGGCCGTCGACATCGCGCGTGCTGCGCTGCTCGACGAAGGTCAGCGGCCGGGCGCCCATCGGCGCAGTGTTGCCGAGGGCGACTGGGCAGCCGCGCACTACTTCGACGCCGAGCTCGCGGGCTACCGGGGGTGGCAGTGGTGCGTCGTGCTGGCGGGTTCCCCGGGCAGCGACGAGATCACGCTCAGCGAGGTCGTGTTGCTTCCCGGCGACGGCTCGTTGCTCGCGCCGCCGTGGGTGCCGTGGGCCGAGCGTGTCGCATCGGGTGACCTCGCACCGGGCGATCTGCTCGCCGCCGAGCCCGACGACCCGCGTCTGGTGCCGAATCAGATCGACACCGGCGACGAGTTCCGCTTCGAGTCCGACTCCGTCGACCCCGACGACATCGGTCAGATCGCGGGTGAGCTGGGACTCGGCCGCAAGCGACTGCTGAGCCCGGAAGGGCGCGCCGACGCCGCCCAGCGCTGGTACGACGGCGACTTCGGCCCCGGCTCGGAGATGGCCCAGGCCGCGCCGTACCCCTGCTGCACGTGCGGCTTCTACGTTCCGCTGGCGGGTGCTCTGCGGGCCGGGTTCGGTGCGTGCACCAACGAACTGGCCGCCGACGGGCGCGTGGTCTCGGCCGAGTACGGGTGCGGTGCGCATTCGGACGTGCAGGGGCCAAAGGGCGACGGGTCGCCGGCCTACGACGCCTACGACGACGGCGCGATCGAGGTCGTCGCGATCTCCCGGGACGCGGAACCGGCCCGAACCTGATCCGGCGCGCCCCGACCGTGAGCGACGACCCGTTCGACACCGCGGTGCTGCGGTCCTCCACGCTGGATGCATGGGCGGCGTCGCCGACCCGGCTCGCCGAGGATGCGGCCGCCGAGTCGGATCTGGTGACCGTCGGATATCGGGATCGGCTCCTGACCGAACTCGCCGCGAACGCCGCCGACGCCGCGTCGGCGGCCGGCATCGCAGGTCGGCTCGCGGTGTGGGTGGACGGTGCGGAACTGCACGTCGCGAACACCGGCGCCCCGCTGACCGATGCAGGGGTGCGTTCACTCGCCGCGCTGCGGGTGTCGGCGAAGACGTCGGGTGATCCGGGTGATCGGCAGATCGGGAGGTTCGGCGTCGGGTTCACCGCGACCGCGACGGTCGCCGACCGTGTCGAGATACGTTCGCGCAGTGGGTCGGTGGTCTTCGACCGGTCCGCCACGCTGGAGGCCGCGCGAGCCGCAGGCATCACCCTCGGTGCCGCATCACACGTGCCGGTGCTCCGATTGGTGTGGCCGACGGACCGGGAACCGGCACCGGGCTTCGACACCGAGGTGGTGCTTCACCTCCGCGAGGACCCCGGTCCGCTCCTCGAGACGATGCTGGCCCAGGCGCCGGACCTCGTCGTCGAACTGACTGCGCTGCAACGGATCATCGTCGGAGAGGTCGAGGTGTCGGCCGAGCGGTCGGCGGGCCCGGATGTCGACGACGATGCCGCGCAGTCGGTGCTGACCACGGTGACGGTCGTCGGTGGACCCGCCTCGACCGACCTGCCGTCGACACGTCGTTGGCTCGAGGTCGCTCGTGGCGGTACGCGCTGGCTTGTCGACGCCGACGGTGAGCCCGGGCCGGCCGGAGATGTCCTGCGTGCGCCGACGCCGACCGACATCGAACTCAGCCTGCCGTGCCGTTGCATCACCGACCTCGCGCTCACCCCGGACCGGCGCCATCTCCACCCGCGCGCCGAGATCGGCGATGCGGCAGCGGGTTACGTCGATCTGATCCGGCTCGTCGAACCGTCGCGCAGGGTGCGCCTGGTCCCGGAGCTGCATCTGGCGCGCAATCCCGACGATGCGCGTCTCATCGAAGCGGTGCGGCGCGAACTCCGCGACGCCACATGGCTTCCGGCGGCCGCGGGTGCGGACCTGATGCCACCGCGTGCGGTGATGCTCGTGGGCCTGACCGATCGGCTCGCGGAGATACTCGGTGAACTCTTCGGCGACCTGGTCCACCCGGATCTCTCACTGACACAGCATCTCCCGGCGCTCGGCCGGTTGGGCGTATCGGAACTCGGGCTTGCGGAACTGGCCGAACGGCTCGTCGGCGTCGACCGCGAACCCTCGTGGTGGCACGACCTGTACGACGCCCTGGCCCCCTTGGTGTCGACCGGGCGCGAGGTCGAGGAACTCGGGGCCCTGCCCATCCCGAGGTCGGACGGCCGGACCGCGATCGGGGTGCGCGGCCTGTTCGTCAGCGACCGGATCTCGACGCCCATGCGGTGGATTCCCACCGTGCATCCCGAGGCCCGCCACGAGTTGCTGACGCGACTCGGCGTCGCGGATCTGACGGTGGCCGAGGCGGTCGGGGACCCGGCGCTGCGCAGTCTCGTCGAGGACGTCGACTTCGAGGCGGCCGACGACGGACTGGCCGCCGAGGTCTGCGCGGTGTTGGCGGCCGACCCGGAGGCGCCGGTGCCGTCGTGGCTGTCGGCGCTCGCCCTGCTCGACGCCGACGGCGAGCTGCGTCCGGCCGATGAACTCCTGCTGCCCGGCAGTCCGCTGCTCGAGGTCCTGGTCGACGATCACCCGTTCGGCGTCGTCGACGCCGAGGTGGTCGCCGAGTGCGGCGCCGAGCACTTGCGCCGGATCGGCGTCGGGTGGGGTTTCGTCGTCGTCGACGACGACCTTCCCGTCGCGCCCGACCATGACCTGCCCGACGAGGAGGACTGGTGGGAGACCCTCGCCGATGCTCCGGAGAAACTCAGCGCGGTGCGGGATCTCGATCTGGTCGACGACCGGCGCTGGCCGGCTGCGCTGTCCATGCTGGCCACCGACGATCGGATCCGGCCGCTGCTCGCCGACCGTGCGGGCTACACGGCCTGGTGGCTACGACGCCATGCCGAGGTCGACGGTCTGCTGCTGGGGGAGTACCGAGCACCGTCGGATGACGTCCTCGAGGGCGTCATCGACCCACTCGACCACCCGCACGCCGACGAACTCGGCGGCGCCCTCGCCCGATTGGAACCCGACTCCGCCGACGACGCGACGCTGCTGCTGACCCGGCTCGGCGATCGGGAACGTGCGATCAGTCCGGGTGCGGCGGTGTCGATTCATGCCGCCGTCGTCGCCGCGTGCCGGCGGGGAGCCGTCGACCCGCACGATGTGGAGGTACCGGAGCGGGTGCGGACACTGTCCGGTCGGGCGCACGATCGCGCGGTCGTGGTCGACCGGCCCTGGTTCCTCCAGGCGCTCGCCGACGACGAGTGCGTGCTCGCCGGCCCGACGGTGACCATCGCAGACGCCGACCTCCTGGGCACGCTGCTGGACCTGCCGCTCGCGAGCGAGGAGTACTCGACGACGGTGTCCGCGCCGGGTGAGGCGGTCGGCTGGGCGCACCCCGATGTGGTGCGTTTCGGAGCCGTCCGTGGCGCCGAGGTCCCGCGCGGCGAGGCTCGGCTACACGACGAACTGTGGATCATGCTGCGCGGCAATGACATCGATCGTGAGGTTCGGGTCGACTGGTGGGTCGACGCCGCGGGTGTCACGCACCTCGAGCGTCGCCGGCGTCGATCCCGGCGGTGAGGATGGACGCGAGCTGCCGATAGGCGGCCGCGTCGTCGAGGCCGGTGGCCGCCCACACCTCACGCCGTTGGATCCGGCTCATCATCGACGACGCCAGGTCGGCGGCGAACGCCGCGTCGACGTTGCGGAACTCGCCCGCCGCCACCCCGTCGGCGATGAGCGCCTGGACTCGCGACGACGCTGCCGCCGTGTTGCGTTCGTACAGCGAGCGGGCGGGTCCGAAGGCGTCGAGGTCGCGCATGAACGCCTCGGACGCCGGTGCGAGTGCCTCGCCGACCGCGACCAGATAGACGATGACCCGGTCGCGCGGACTCGACGACGCCGCGACGCGCGACTCCACCTGTTCGGTCGCGGTGCGGAAGAAGTGCGTCACGGTGGCGGTGACCAGCTGCTCCTTGCTGGCCGCCAGCGTGTAGAGCGTCGACTTCGAGCATCGCAGTTCGGCCGCGATGGAGCCGATCGACAGGTGTGCGAACCCCTCGCGCAGGATCAGTTCGAGCAGTGCGTCGAACAACGCGGCCCGGCGCCGGGTCGCGAAACCCTGAGTCGGCATGCTCGCTCCTTCTGCGCAACGTGTGGCGGTCGGCTGTACGCCCCGATGCCGAAATAGTACTGTGGTGAAGACTTGAGTACTAGTTTGGTTATCAATTGCCGTTCCCTGGAGGTCTGTGATGCCGGTCGATCGCCTGCTACCCAACGACGAGGCGCGCGACCTCATCGCACTTGTCCGCGACGTCGCGGACAAGCGCATGGCGCCCATCGTCGACCAGTACGAAAAGGACCGCCGGTATCCCGACGGGCTGTTCGCCGAACTCGGTGAGGCGGGACTGCTCGGTCTGCCGTACCCGACGGAGTGGGACGGCGGCGGCCAGCCGTACGAGGTCTACCTCCAGGTGCTGGAGGAATTGGGCGCGCGCTGGGCCGCGGTCGCCGTGGCAGTGAGTGTGCACGGACTGGCCTGCCATCCGCTGTTCAACTTCGGTACCGATGAGCAGAAACAGCAATGGTTGCCGGACCTGCTGAACGGCAGGTTGATCGGCGCCTACAGTCTCAGCGAACCCCAGGCCGGGTCCGACGCCGCAGCTCTCGCATGTCGCGCCGCGCCCACCGACGGCGGCTACACGGTGACCGGTTCCAAGGCGTGGATCACCCACGGCGGCATCGCCGATGTGTACAACGTCTTCGCCCGCACGGGTGAGGGCTCCAAGGGCGTGTCCTGCTTCTTCGTCGCCCGCGACACCGACGGGCTCACCTTCGGCAAGCCCGAGGACAAGATGGGCCTGCACGCGGTCCCGACGACCGGCGCGTCGTACGACGGTGCGTTCGTCGAGGAGGGGCGCCGGCTCGGGTCGGAGGGGCAGGGACTCCAGATCGCCTTCTCCGCTTTGGATTCGGGGCGCCTGGGCATCGCGGCGGTGGCCACCGGTCTGGCGCAGGCCGCGCTCGACGCCGCCGTCGACTACGCGCAGGAACGAGCCGCGTTCGGCCGCAAGATCATCGATCATCAGGGTCTGTCGTTCGTGCTGGCCGACATGGCCGCCGCGGTCGACTCGGCCCGCGCGACCTACCTCGACGCCGCTCGCCGTCGCGACGCCGGTATCGACTACACGCGTGCTGCCGCGACCGCCAAGCTCGTCGCCACCGACGCCGCGATGAAGGTCACGACCGACGCGGTCCAGGTGTTCGGCGGATACGGTTACACCCGCGACTTCCCGGTCGAGCGGTACATGCGCGAGGCCAAGATCACGCAGATCTTCGAGGGCACCAACCAGATCCAGCGGCTGGTCATCGGACGGTCGCTGGCGCGGTGAGCTCCGCGGACGTCGGTGGTCAGCGCGGGTTGTAGTAGAACGCCCGGTTGTCGAGCCGACGGAATCTCGGTCCGCCGAGTGCGATCATCAGCCGCAGGGCGGCGGGGATGCGGGCGTACACCGCGTCCCGATCGGGACCCGTCAATCCCTTTGCCATCAGCGGACTCGTCCGCAGGGTCTCCGCCAGACCCGCCCGCTTGGCCATCTTCTCCTCGAAGGCGTTCCAGTCGTACGGCGTCATCCGGCGCTGGACGATCGCGATCGCGTCCGTCTCCTCGTGGGCGAGGTGCCTGCCGAGTACAGCCTCGGCGCGTCGCAGCGCGTCCGCGAGTGCCGCGCGGGTCGCGTCGTCGGCGTGCCCGGTCATCCGCGCGAACCCTTCCGAGCACTCCTCGAGCAGCGGATCGATCTCGTCGTGCTCGGACTCCATGGCCGCGAGTACGGCTTGCTCGGTGGTGTCGCAGCGCTCGAGCAGCAGTGGCCACAACTCGAAGTCCTCGCCGACGTGATGGTGATGCAGCGCGTGTCCGAACATCGTCCATCGCCGCTCGAGCGCGCGCCACGTCCCCGCGTCGTCGATGGGCGTGACCGGGACGGTGGCGGCGAAGTCGGCGAGGTCGCGCCGGAAGCCGTGGTGGAGCACGTACATCATGAACGGGTCGATCGGGCCTTCGGGTGCGGCGGCCTGCCCGGGGAGCATGAGCTGGATCGGGTGTGTGGAGCGGGCGGGGTGGGTGGTCATCGTCGGTGTCCTCATCGGTACGGGGGTCGGGCTGATTCGATGACCACAGTCGGCCGTGCCGCTTGTGACGCACTTGAAGGCGACTTGGGTGACGCGGTTAGGGTGACGGGATGTTGATCTCTCCGGCGACGATCGACGAGAACATCCTGAACTGGGTCGTCCAGAACCGCTCGGAGCCGTGGATCTCGATCGCCGAGGTGCTGACGCTGCTCGGCAACACCGTGACGATGACGGTGCTGACATGTGTGGTCGTCATCGCGCTCGCGGTGACCCATCACCGGGCCGACGCCGTCTTCGTGGGTGCCGGAGTGCTTGTTGGTTATGCGGTCATGCAGGCGCTGAAGTACTCGTTCGCGCGGGACCGGCCGCCCGTCGAAGACCGCCTGCTCAACATCGACACCTTCTCCTATCCGTCGGGGCACGCGATGATGACGATGGTCGTGTTCGGCCTGTTCGCTGTCGCGGCGTACCGCTGCTCTACCTGGGTGCGCTCACATCGTTGGATCCTGGCGATCGCACCCGTGCTGTCGATCCTTGTGGGCCTCACCCGAATACAACTGGCCGTGCACTGGACCACGGACGTGATCTCGGGGTGGTTGTTCGGCGCGATCTGGGTTGCGCTGTGCACGTGGATACTGCTCCGGTACGAAGCGAGGCGCGGTTACGGCGGTCCCGCCGAGGATCTGCAATAGGTCATGGCCCCATCTTCAGCAAGGGGCAGTTTGGTCCGACATGCGACTCAAACTGCCCCTTGCTTGTTCGGCCCCGAGATCGTCGTCATCGCCTTCTGGCCTGAACGCCAACCTCGGTTCGCTCTGGAGTTGTCAAAGGACGGTTGCGGTCCCGGACGCGTCGGCGCGGCGTTGCTCGGCGGTGCGTCGGTCGTCGGCGCCGTCGGGTTCGGGGCGTGGGCAGGAGCGTTCGTCGATCATCGCCAGGAACTTCTCGCCGACGACTTGGGTGAGGTCGGCGCGGATGTCGACGCGGCCGTCGTCGGCGGTACGGACGTTGACGGCGTTCAACGACGAGTCGTCGGCGGCGGGGATGCCAATGTCAGTGGTGCCTGCGAGGGTGGTGGCGATCGTACGGGCGTGTTCGAGCACTTGCGCCGGTGTCGCACCGGAGAGTGCTTGGCCGAGGAGTTCGATCTCGTAGGAACTCTTGTCGTTCTCGGAAAGTCCGCCGGGGCAGCATTTGTCGATGTGCGACATTCCGCGGACGATGGCGTC
>NZ_LIYC01000052.1:0-28965 GCF_001418765.1 Gordonia sp. HS-NH1 | reverse complement strand
AACAAGAAGACCAGATCCGCGAGGAGAGCCGCGCCCACGCCGACAACATGGCGAACGGTCGGGAACCCGGCGACAGCCGGGGCGGCGAGAGCCGGGGCGGCGACAACGAGTGGACCCCCGCCCCCGCCGGCGTCACCGCCGGGCACGCGCGGTCCGATCAGGCCAACACCGACGTCATCGACTACGGCGGCAGCGATGCCCCGACCGAGCAGTGGCACACACCCGGTGATGCACTGACCAAGCCCAGCCATCGTGCTGATGGGAACGAAGGGCGGACTCCCTAAGGATGAGCAGTGCCACCACGCGTGGCGTCGACCGAATCGCGCAAGCCGGGACAGGTGCCCTGTCACAGACCGGCAATATCGTTCAGCTCTTCGTCGATGTTGCACGCCAGACCTTTGTGCGCCCGTTTCAGTGGCGGGAGTTCATCCAGCAGGCCTGGTTCATCGCCAGTGTGACGATCCTGCCGACCGCGCTGATCGCGATCCCGTTCGGCGCAATCGTCTCGCTGCAGACGGGTTCGCTCATCAAGCAGCTCGGTGCGGAGTCCTACACCGGTGCGGCCAGCGTGCTCGTCGTCATCCAGCAGGGTTCGCCGCTGGTGACGTCGTTGCTGATCGCCGGCGCGGCCGGTTCGGCCGTCGCCGCCGACCTCGGCTCGCGCACCATCCGCGAGGAGATCGACGCGATGGAGGTGCTCGGCATCAACCCGATCCAGCGCCTGGTCGTTCCACGTGTGCTGGCCATGGTGCTGGTGGCGATGCTGCTCAACGGTCTGGTCGCCGTGATCGGCATCGGTGGTGGTTACTTCTTCAACGTGGTCGTCCAGGGTGGCACGCCCGGCGCCTACCTCGCGTCGTTCGGCGCGCTGGCGCAACTCCCCGACCTCTGGGTCTCGACGCTGAAGGCCGCGATCTTCGGCGTCCTCGCCGGAGTCGTGGCGTCGTACAAGGGCCTCAACCCCAAGGGCGGCCCGAAGGGCGTGGGTGACGCGGTCAACCAGAGCGTCGTCATCACGTTCCTGCTGCTGTTCCTGGCGAACCTGATCATCACTGCGGTCTACCTGCAGGTCGTCCCACCGAAGGGAAGCTAGACGTGACCGAAGGTGGGGGCGGTGTGACCATCGCCAAGAGCCGGCCCGAGTACTACATGTACGAGGCCCGCAAGCAGCTGGGCAAGCCGCTGAAGGTGCTCGACGGTGCCGGCGAGCAGATGTCGTTCTACGGCCGCACGCTCGCCTGGATCCCGAAGACGCTGGTGCACTACACGCGTGAGGTCATGCGCCTGCTCGCCGAAGTCGCGTTCGGATCGGGCGGACTCGCGGTCATCGGCGGCACCATCGGCGTGATGGTGCTGATGTCGGGGTTCACCGGCGTCGTGGTCGGCCTGCAGGGGTACGCCGCGCTCGACCAGATCGGGTCGCAGGCCCTCACCGGCTTCCTCTCCGCCTACGTCAACACCCGCGAGGTGGCCCCGCTGGTGGCGGGTCTCGCGCTGTCGGCGACCGTCGGCTGCGGCTTCACCGCCCAGCTCGGCGCCATGCGGATCTCGGAGGAGATCGACGCGCTGGAGACGATGGCCGTGCCGTCGATCCCGTTCCTGGTGTCGACCCGAGTGATCGCCGGTTTCATCGCGGTCATCCCGCTGTACGTGCTCGGCCTGCTGTCGGCGTACCTCGCCTCCCGCGTGGTGACGACGGTCTTCAACGGCCAGTCCGGCGGCTCCTACGACCACTACTTCAACCTGTTCCTGCCACCGGCCGACGTCTTGTGGTCGTTCGGCAAGGTGCTGGTCTTCGCGTTCGTGATCATCCTCGTGCACTGCTACTACGGCTACTACGCCTCGGGCGGTCCCGCGGGTGTGGGCGTGGCCGTCGGGCACGCGGTTCGAGCGGCTCTGGTGCTGATCGCGGTCCTGGACTTCTTCCTCGGCCTGGCGATCTGGGGCACCACGACAACCGTGCGAGTGGGAGGTTAACGTGACGCTGCTGCGTAAACGGTTGCTCGGCCTGGTGTTCTTCCTCGTGGTCGCGTTGTTCCTGACCCTCACGATCACCAAGTTCAACAAGTCGTTCACCGAGTTCACCGACGTCACGCTGGTGACCGACTCGACCGGCAACGCGCTGCCGGCCAACGCCGACGTCAAGGCCCGCGGCATGACCGTCGGCGAGGTGCGCGAGGTCAAGCCCGGACCCGACGGTCGCGTCGAAGTCGTGTTGGGGCTCAATCCCGATCAGGCCTCGACGCTCTCGGACAAGACCACCGCGCGCATCCTGCCGAAGACGCTGTTCGGTGAGCGGTACGTCGCTCTGCAGGTGCCCGAGGACAATTCGGGCCCGACGCTGAGCAACGGCGCGACGATCGAGACCGATCGCAGCGGCAACGCCCTGGAGATCCAGCAGTTGTTCGACAAGCTGCTGCCGGTCCTCGAGGCGATCCCGCCCCAGGACCTGAACGCAACGCTGACCTCGCTGTCGTCGGCGCTGTCCGGCCGCGGTGAGCAGCTGGGCACGACGCTGGAGGAACTCGACCAGATCTTCGGCGAGATCAACGAGAACCTGCCCGAACTGGAGGGCACCCTCGAGGGACTCGCCAGCTTCTCCCAGACGTATTCGCAGGCGCTGCCCGATGTGGTCGACGCACTCGACTCGCTGCGCACGACGTCGAACACCATCGTCGAGCGTCAGGACGATCTCCGGACGCTCATCGCCACCCTCGGCGTCGCATCCGACGACCTGACCGGCTGGCTGCGCGCCAATCGCACCGACCTGATCGACCTCGCCGTCGACTCCGAGGAACTGCTCGTCGGACTGGCCAAGCAGTCGCCGACCTTCGTGTGTACGTTCCGCAACTTCGCGGGTCTGATCCCGGAATCGCGCAAGATCGTCGGCGAGGGGACCGACAACCCGGGTGTGCGAGTGAACCTGCAGTTCGTCAATCCCCGTGGCCGTTACCTACCGAATCAGGACGAACCCCGCTTCATGGACCTCGATCCGCCTGCCGTCTGTTACGACCCGAAGATGGGCGGCGACCGCCCGTTCCCGCAGTATCCGGGCGGCGGCCTGGCGGACGGCAGCTACCAGCCGCCGTCCCGCAACCCCGGCCCGCGCAACGTCCGGCAGCTCCCGCAGCCCCAGTTCAGCGGCGTCCCGGCGGGGACCGTCTCGTCGGCCCCGGCCGGTGCGAAGCCCGTGGCGGTGGAGTCCAACCCGTTCGACGACCCGGAGTATCGCAAGCAGTTGCAGGTCATCTACGGCGCCACGTCGGGTAAGTCGCCGGAAGAGGTGCCGACCTGGGTGACCATGATCGGCGGCGGTGCGCTGCAGGGTGCGAAGGTCGACATCAAATGAAGTCGATTGTCGGACCGCTGATCAAGCTGATCGTCTTCGGCGTGGTCACCGTGGTGACCACGAGTCTGCTCGCGGTGACCATCGCCAACGCCGGTGGTGACGGTGATGCGAAGTTCAACGCCGTGTTCACCGACGCCACGTTGCTCAATCCGGGCGACGACGTCCGGATCGCGGGCGTGCGCGTCGGGCAGGTGGAGAGCGTCGAGGTCTACGACCGCAACAAGGCGAAGGTCTCGTTCAACGTCGACCGCGACCGTCTGCCGGACGGCACCCAGCTCTTCATCCGCTACCGCAACCTGACCGGTCTGCGGTACCTCGCCCTCGAGCGCGGGGCGGGCGACCCGTCGCAGACGGTCGCGCAGGGTCATACGTTCGGCCTGACGCCGGGCGTCACGGACACCCACCCTCCGGTGAACCTGACCGAACTGTTCAACGGTTTCCGGCCGCTGTTCCAGCAGCTGTCGGCCTCCGACGTGAACAAGCTGACCGAGCAGATCATCGCGATCTTCGACGGGCAGGGTGGTTCGATCACCCGTCTGGTCAGCGACACGGCCGATCTGACGAACGCGATCGCCGACAAGGACAAGGTCATCGGTGAGCTGATCACCAACCTGACCAAGGTCCTCGACACGGTCAACCGCAACGACGAGCAGTTCACCAGCCTCCTCGACAACACCGAGAAGCTCGTGACCGGCCTTGCGGCACAACGCGGTTCGGTGGGTTCGGCGATCACCTCGGTCTCCAACCTGACCTCGGTCACGGCGAACATCCTCGGTGCGACGCGCCCGTCCATCCAGGGCGACATCGCCGGACTGAAGTCGCTGGCCGACCAGATCAACAAACGTGACGAGGACATCGAGGAGACGCTGACCAATCTGCCGATCAAGCTCCAGAAGATCGGTCGCGCAGCGACATTCGGTTCCTGGTTCCAGTTCTACCTGTGCGGCATCGACGTGGTGGCGGGCAACGGCAAGTCGCCGGTGCTGACGCAGCCGCTGGTCCCGCTGCCCGACATCAACCATGTGCTCTACACCAGTGCGGCGACGCGCTGCTGGGCAGACGACCGGCCAGGGGGGTGACCACGATGGCAGACAACAACGATCCGAACGTGCGCGACCCGAAGATGAACGACACCGACCGCGATGAGACCGACGCTCCGGTGCAGCATCCGCACCGGCGTTTCGGCGGCCGGCGCAGCCCGGTCAGCATCGGTGCCATCGGCATCCTGATCCTGCTGATGCTCGGACTCAGCTCGTTCTATCTCGCCGAACTGCCGCTGCTCGGCGCGGGTGCGCGCTACACCGCGAAGTTCACCGAGGCCGCCGGTCTGAAGCCGGGCAACGAGGTCCGAGTCGCGGGCGTGAAGGTGGGCGAGGTCGACGACGTCACCCTCGACGGGGACCGCGTCAACGTCACCTTCCGGGTGGAGAACACCTGGATCGGCGACCAGACGCAGGCGACCATCCAGATCAAGACGATCCTCGGTCAGAAGTTCCTGTCGCTGAACCCGCGTGGCAGCGAGCCCGCCGATCCCGACGTCCCGCTGACCGACACGGTGGCCCCGTACGACGTCATCGAGGCGTTCTCGGGCGCGGCCGAGCAGATCGGCGAGCTCGACAACGACCAGCTGGCCGAGTCGATGCGCGTGCTCTCGGACACCTTCTCGGGGACCGCGGGTACGACCGGTCCGGCGCTGGACGGCATCGCCCGCCTGTCGCAGACGATCTCCAGCCGCGACCAGGAGGTTCAGCGTCTGCTGGCCGCGACGAAGGACACCTCGAAGATCCTGGCCGATCGCAACGAGGAGTTCGTGCGCCTCATCGGCGGCGCGGGTCAGCTGCTCGACGAGCTGAACAACCGCCAGCGCAACATCTCGGCGCTGCTGGCCAGCACCACGAGCCTCAGCGACTCGCTCACCGGCATCGTGCGCGACAACGAGGAGCAGATCGGACCGGCACTCGACGCGCTGAAGGGCGTCAACGAGTTGCTGCAGCGTCAGAACCAGAACATCCGCGACTCGATCAAATACATGGCGCCGTTCTATCGCCTGTACGCGAACGTGCTCGGCAACGGTCGCTGGTTCGAGTCCTCGGTGGTGAACCTGCTGCCGCCGGCGCTGCCACAGCAGAACACGACGCGTCCGCCGAACAAGCAGGCCTTGGAGAACCAGGGCGGGACGGGAGTCGGCTGATGACCACACCGGATCTGACCCGGAATTCGGGTCCCGGCCGCTGGTTCACGCCGCGGCACATCGTGGTGATCGTGATCGGGCTGATCATCGCGCTCATCCTCGCGGGCGCGCTCTGGTGGGTGTTCTCCTCGACCGGCACCACGAAGATCACCGCGACCTTCAAGCGGTCGGTCGGCATCTACGAGGGCTCCGACGTCCGAGTGCTCGGCGTGGCCGTCGGCAAGGTCGACTCGGTCACGCCGGAGGGCGAGACGGTGAAGGTGACCATGACCGTCGACCGCGGGGTCGAGCTGCCCGCGGATGTCCGTGCGGTGCAGATCATCCCGTCGGTCGTCGCGGATCGCTACGTGCAGCTCACCCCCGCCTACACGGGTGGGGAGAAGGCGCCGCGCGACCTCACCCTCTCCGTCGACCAGACGATGGTCCCGGTGGAGGTCGACCAGATCTACGCCAGCGTCAAGGAACTGTCCGACGCCCTCGGACCCGATGGCGCCAACAAGACCGACGGCACCGGCCGCCAGGGCGCGGTGAGTGAACTCGTCACGACCGGCGCCGAGAACCTCGAGGGCAACGGCGAGAAGCTCGGTGCGGCCATCGAGGGACTGTCGAAGGCCTCGACGACGCTGAGCGATTCGCGCGGCAACCTCTTCGACACCGTGAAGAACCTGAACACGTTCGTCGGCGCACTGCGCGAGAACGATGCGCAGGTACGGCAGTTCAACACCCAGATGGCCTCGTTCAACCAGTTCCTCGCCGGTGAGCGCGAGCAGCTCGCCGCCGCGCTGAACAAGCTGTCGATCGCTCTCGGCGACGTGGCGACCTTCCTCGCCGACAATCGCGAGCAGATCGGCGAGACGGTGAAGGACCTGCAGCCGACGACCCAGGCGCTGCTCGACCAGAAGAACAACCTCAAAGAGGTCCTGACCGTGCTGCCGATCACGGTGAACAACCTGATCAACGCCTACGACGCCGAGTCGGGCACGCTGGCCATGCGGCTGACGATCCCGGACCTGCAGGACCTGATCGGAGCGCAGTGTCGCCTGCTCGACCTCGGGCAGCTGCTGCCGGGCAACCCCGCGGCCGATCAGTTCAGCGACACGTTGCGTCCGCTGATCAGCCAGTGCGAGGAGATCGGTGACCAGATCCAGAAGGGTGTGCTCGAGCCGCTGCTGCCCGTGCTGCCGTTCGGCATCATGAGCAACAACAAGCTGCAGCGCGCGCCGGTGCCGGGCACCGTCCCGGGCAACCCCGACCCCGAGATCGGCAACCCGTCGCCCTCGAGGTCGCCGGCCCCGTCGTCCACCCCGCGACCCCGGGGAGGCAACTGATGAACCGCTCGTCGATGCGTACGGCGATGGCCGGCGCAGCACTGTCGCTGACCCTGCTGGTGACCGGCTGCATGTCCAACGGCATCCAGTCGATCCCGCTGCCCGGTGGCGTGAACACCGGGGACAACGCGCGCACGTACAAGATCCAGTTCGACGACGTGCTCGACCTCGTCCCCCAGTCGACGGTCAAGCGCGACGGCATCCCGGTCGGGCGCGTGACCAAGGTCGAGGTGCCGAACGACCAGTGGTTCGCCCAGGTCACCGTCGAGGTGCAGAACAACGTCGATCTCTCCGACGAGGCCGAGGCGAGCGTGCAGCAGACCTCGCTGCTCGGCGAGAAGTTCGTGGCGTTGACCGAACCGGACGGCAGTGCCGACGCGCCGCGCCAGAACCCCGACCAGCCGATCCCGGTGTCGCGGACACGCACCGCCACCGACATCGAGCAGGTTCTCGGCGCACTGGCCCTGCTGCTCAACGGCGGTGGTCTCAATCAGCTGCAGCCGATCGTCACCGAGCTGAACAAGGCGCTCGACGGCCGGACCGACAAGGTCCGCAACCTGATCGGCGAGACCGAGGACCTCATCGCCGGGCTGAACCGGCAGCGTGACGACATCATCACCGCCATCGACGGTCTGGCCGAGTTGTCGACGCGCACGGCCGCGCAGACCGCGCAGATCGACCGCATCCTCAAGCAGCTGCCCGCGGGCGTCGAGGTGCTGGAGGAGCAGCGACCCCAGTTCGTCGAGCTGCTGACCAAGCTCGATCAGCTCGGTCAGGTCGGTACCGATGTGCTGGGCAAGTCGCGCACGGCGCTGATCAACGATCTGAAGGCGTTGCGGCCGGTGCTCACCCAGCTCGCCGCCGCGGCTCCCGATCTCATCACCGCGGCGCCGTTGATGCTCACCCACCCGTTCCCGGACTGGCTGTTGCCGGGTGTCCGCGGTGACTCGACCAACCTGTTCATGACGCTCGACCTCCGCGTGCTCAATCAGCTCGAGGCGCTCGGCGTCGGCCAGGGGACCCCGAAGTACTCGCCGCCTGCTCGCGTGAGCGTGCCGGTCGACCCGCGCAATCCGTACTACCGCGGCAACGGACCGCGCTACGGGTGGCCGACCATCACCTTGCTTCCGCCGGGTCCGAACTGGCGTCCGGGACCGAACACCCCGCCGTCGGGTGGGCGCTATCCCGCGTCCTTCTCCCGGCCGGCAGAGGGCGCCGGCCCGATGCCGACTCCCGCGACCCCGGGTCAGGGCATCCTCGACGGCCCGCTGGCCGCGATGGGACTCGCACCGGCGGCGCCCACCCAGAACCCGTCAGGAGCAGGACGATGATCGGCAAGCTCGTCAAGATACAGCTGATCGTGTTCGTGATCGTCGGTCTGGTGGCGCTGGTGTACGTGGGCGCGAAGTACGCCCGCCTGGACAAGCTCGCCGGCGTCGGGATGTACACGGTCACCGCCAAGCTGCCCGATTCGGGCGGCATCTTCACCAACGCCGAGGTCACCTACCAGGGTGTGCCCGTGGGTCGCGTCGGCAAGCTGACGCTCACGTCCGAGGGAGTCGACGTCGCGCTCGACATCGACTCGGGTGGGCCGGAGATCCCGGCGTCGGCGACCGCGGTCGTCGCGAACCGGTCCGCGATCGGCGAGCAGTTCGTCGACCTGCAACCGACGTCGTCGGAAGGGCCGTACCTGAAGGGCGGCGACACGATCACCAAGTACTCGCTTCCCGAGCCGCTCGAAGATGTGGTCGCCTCGGCGATCGACTTCACCGATTCGATCCCGGTCGACGACCTGAACACCGTCATCACCGAACTCGGCCGCGCATTCAACGGGCAGGGTGAGAACCTCACCCGCCTCGTCGACTCGCTCGGCAAGCTGTCGCGGGCCGGCGTGGACAACCTGAGTGAGACCGTCGCGCTCATCCAGAACTCGAACGTCGTGCTCGGCACCCAGGCCGATCAGTCCGACGCGATCCTCACATGGTCGCGCAACCTGAATCTGGTCACCGCGACGCTGGCCTCGGCCGATCCCGACCTTCGGCGACTGCTGACGACGGGCACCTTGTCGGCGACCCAGATCTCGGAGCTGATCCAGAAGAACGGCAACGACCTCTCCAAGGTCGTGAAGGATCTCGCCGAGGTGGCCCGCACGATCGAGCCGGCCACCTACACGACGTCGACGACGTTCGCCATGCTGTCCGCGTTGTCGGCGGGTAGCCACGCACCCGCTCCGGGCGACGGTCAGATCCACTTCGGCGTCGTCCTCGAGACCAACAATCCCGCGGCTTGTACCCGCGGTTACGAGAGCACGGATCTGGTGCTGGCGGAAGCACGCCGACAGAATCCGGACTTCGATCCGCGCTACGACGACTTCGCGTTCAACACCGAGGCCAAGTGCACGGTGCCGTTCGGCAACCCGACCGGTGTGCGCAGCGCCGAACGCGCCCAATACGCCAACCCCGCCTACCCGCAGCCGTGGGACAACACCCCCAAGAAAGATCCCGACAAGCTCAACCTCAACCCGCTCGCCCGGCAGCTCGCAGCGCTGCTCGGTGTCCGGCCGCGGTAGACCCGACCACCCGACGAGCGACGCCGTCGCGATCAGGCCGCATGGTCTGGCTCGTGGCCTTGGCTTGCGCTCAGGAGCGATATATACAGTGTGTTCCCGATGACTGGCACCCCAGAACCGACAGAGAAGAAGCCCAGCGGCATCCGCCCCGCCGTGCGCCGGGCGGCGAAGTACGCGCCGGTTGCACTGGCCGCAGTGGCGGTCGTGGTCGGCGTGGTGCTCGTGGCCGTGTTCGGTGTACGCGCCTACAACGTCTACTTCGACGAGTACCCCGCACAGGAGACCCGTGACGCCGCGACGCAGGCGGCCGAGCAGGCCGTCCTCAACATCACGACGATCGACCCGGCCGATCTCGACGGCTTCCGGGAACGTGCCGAGGCCTCGCTGACCGGCAAGGCCAAGACCGAGGTGCTCGGCGGCAAGGACGGCAGCGTCCTCGACATGCTCGGGACGGCCGGTCCCAACACCGCCAAATTGAGCGCGCGACTGCTGCGCAGCGCACCGAGCGAGGTCGACGCCGACGAGGACAAGGCCAAGGTGCTGGTCTATGTCGTGACGACACTCGAACGTCCCGGCCAGCCCGGCATCGACGAGACGCGCGGCTTCGACGTCAGCATGACCAAGGACGGCGACGCCTGGAAGGCCGAGAACATCCTCGGACTCGAGGGCATCGCCTACACCGACGCCGGCGGTGCGCCCGCCCCCGCGGCCCCGGCTCCGGAGGGGGGCAACTGATGGCCACCGATCGCCCGAAGAAGAAGCCCACCCCGAAGCGCCGTCCGACCCCGAAGGTCGCCGGCAGGACCTCGTTGCCCCCTGAGGTGCGAGGAGCGAAAGCGGAAGCCCCTCTGCCCCCTGAGGTGCGAGGAGCGAAAGCCGCCGGGCTGAGCGAGCGCAGCGAGTCGAAGTCGACGAGCCTCGAAGGGCCTGGCGACGAGCCTCGCGACGCAACCACGGCCAACGCAGAGTCGGCCGAGCCCGAGACCCCCACCAATCTCGACCCCACCAATCCCGACCCCACCAATCCCGACCTCACCAAGCCCAAGGCCAAGCCCGTCGCGCGGGTCTCGACCCTGCGTCGTGGCGACTCCCCGGCATCGGGGACCCCGACCACGGGCACGACCGACGGGCCGGCGGGACGGCGTCCCGGCAAGCGGTCTGGCCGGCGGGGGAGCGGTGCGCGCAACTTCCTCGGCATCCGCACCGGAGTGCTCGCCGCGGTCGCGGCCGGGCTGTTCGTCGTCGCGGCGATCCTGGCGTTTCATCCCGGTGCCGAGATCGGCCCCAACAAAGCGTTCGTGGACCAGGAGTCGACGGCGCAGCTGACCTCGCAGGCCCAGGAGCGGATCTGCGCGGTGTTCGGGTACGACCACACCGAACTCGACGAGTGGCAGAAGCGTGCCCAGGACGCCCTCACCGGTCAGGCGCGTACCGAGTTCGACGAGACCCTGAAGGCGCAGCGTGAGCTGATCACGCAGACCAAGACGGGTGCGGAGTGTCGTGTCGACGCGATCGGCGTCCGGGACCTCAGCGGAGCCGACGACGGCGCGACGGCGACCGTCATCGCGAACCTCGTCGTGAGCGAGACCCAGAACAGCATGGCCACCAACAGCGGTGCGCCGCGCGCACAGTTCGCGATGGTGCGTGAGGGTGATCAGTGGCGGATTCGGGCTGTCGAGCCCTTCTGATCGGCCTCTCGCGCACGCAGATCACCAGGTCGGCAGCGGTGGCAAAACCCAACTTCACGAATTTCGCGCGTAGCGCTTGACGTGGAGGCGATGTCGGGCCACGCTGTGACCAGCGATCGACGTGCAGGCAGCCACCCGCGCGAAATCGTTTCCAGACGGCTTGACAAAGTGCGTCTATTTTCTGCTACAGTTGGACGTTGCGCTGGCTGCCTCCTGTCCATCTATCGATCCTTCTTCGGCCACTCCTTAGACGTGTGTGCTGCGGTGATCGCCGATCCCAGGGTGTCACCAGCGAACGGCCCATCAAGCCACGTACTGCACATCTAGGTTGTGAATAACGTCGTGTTGGAAGGACGCATCTTGGCAGTCAACCGCCAGTCCACCTCAACAATCCCCGGCGCGCCGCATCGCGCGTCGTTTGCAAAGATCAGCGAGCCGCTGGAGGTCCCCGGCCTCCTCGACCTCCAACTCGATTCATTCGAATGGCTCGTCGGTTCGCCGGAGTGGCGCGCCAAGGCGATCGCCCGCGGTGACGAGAACCCGACCGGCGGGCTCGAGGACATCCTCCACGAGCTGTCCCCGATCGAGGACTTCTCCGGTTCCATGTCCCTGTCGTTCTCCGAGCCGCACTTCGACGAGGTCAAGGCCTCCGTCGAGGAGTGCAAGGACAAGGACATGACCTACGCGGCGCCGTTGTTCGTCACCGCGGAGTTCATCAACAACAACACCGGCGAGATCAAGTCGCAGACCGTCTTCATGGGCGACTTCCCGATCATGACCGAAAAGGGCAGCTTCATCATCAACGGCACCGAGCGTGTCGTGGTGAGCCAGCTGGTCCGTAGCCCGGGCGTGTACTTCGACGCCTCGATCGACAAGACCACCGAGAAGACCCTGCACACCGTCAAGGTGATCCCGGGTCGCGGTGCGTGGCTGGAGTTCGACGTCGACAAGCGTGACACCGTCGGTGTGCGTATCGACCGCAAGCGCCGTCAGCCGGTCACCGTGCTGCTCAAGGCGCTGGGCTTCACCGCCGAGGAGATCACTGAGCGTTTCGGTTTCTCCGAGATCATGATGTCGACCCTGGAGAAGGACAACACCGGGAACCAGGACGAGGCGCTGCTCGAGGTCTACCGCAAGCTGCGTCCGGGTGAGCCGCCGACCAAGGAGTCCGCGGAGAACCTCCTGGAGAACCTGTTCTTCAAGGACAAGCGTTACGACCTCGCTCGCGTGGGCCGTTACAAGGTCAACAAGAAGCTGGGCCTGACCGGCAACCCGATGGTGGGTGAGTCGACGCTGACCCGCGAGGACATCATCGCGACCGTCGAGTACCTGGTGCGTCTGCACGAGGCCGACCCGCACACGACCACCTACATGACCGTCCCCGGTGGCGTCGAGGTGCCCGTCGAGGTCGACGACATCGACCACTTCGGCAACCGTCGCCTGCGTACCGTCGGCGAGCTGATCCAGAATCAGATCCGCGTGGGCCTCTCGCGTATGGAGCGTGTCGTGCGTGAGCGCATGACCACCCAGGACGTCGAGGCGATCACCCCGCAGACCCTGATCAACATCCGTCCCGTCGTGGCGGCGATCAAGGAGTTCTTCGGGACCAGCCAGCTGTCGCAGTTCATGGACCAGAACAACCCGCTGTCGGGTCTGACCCACAAGCGTCGTCTGTCGGCGCTGGGCCCGGGTGGTCTGAGCCGTGAGCGCGCCGGCCTCGAGGTGCGCGACGTGCACCCGTCGCACTACGGCCGCATGTGTCCGATCGAGACCCCTGAGGGTCCGAACATCGGTCTGATCGGTTCGCTGTCGGTGTACGCGCGGGTCAACCCGTTCGGCTTCATCGAGACGCCGTACCGCAAGGTCGTCGACGGTGTGGTCACCGACGAGATCGAGTACATGACCGCCGACGAGGAGGACCGCTTCCTCATCGGGCAGGCGAACACCAACTTCGACGGCAACGGCCGCATCACCGACGAGCGTGTCCTGGTGCGCAAGAAGGGCTCCGAGGTCGAGTTCGTCGGCGCGACCGACGTCGAGTACCTCGACGTCTCGCCGCGTCAGATGGTGTCCGTCGCGACCGCGATGATCCCGTTCCTCGAGCACGACGACGCCAACCGCGCCCTGATGGGTGCGAACATGCAGCGTCAGGCCGTGCCGCTGGTGCGCAACGAGTCGCCGCTGGTCGGCACCGGCATGGAGCTGCGTGCCGCCGTCGACGCCGGTGACGTCATCGTGTCGGGCAAGACCGGTGTGGTGGAAGAGGTCTCGGCCGACTACATCACCGTCATGTCCGACGACGGCACCCGCGACACCTACCGGATGCGCAAATTCGCGCGTTCCAACCACGGCACGTGTGCCAACCAGCGTCCGATCGTGGACGAGGGTCAGCGCGTGGAGTCCGGCCAGGTTCTCGCCGACGGCCCCTGCACCGAGAACGGTGAGATGGCGCTCGGCAAGAACCTGCTCGTGGCGATCATGCCGTGGGAGGGTCACAACTACGAGGACGCGATCATCCTGAGCCAGCGTCTCGTCGAAGAGGACGTGCTCACCTCGATCCACATCGAGGAGCACGAGATCGACGCCCGCGACACCAAGCTCGGTGCCGAGGAGATCACCCGGGACATCCCGAACGTCTCCGACGAGGTGCTCGCCGATCTCGACGAGCGCGGCATCGTGCGTATCGGTGCCGAGGTCCGCGACGGCGACATCCTGGTCGGCAAGGTCACCCCGAAGGGCGAGACCGAGCTGACCCCGGAAGAGCGTCTGCTGCGCGCGATCTTCGGTGAGAAGGCCCGTGAGGTCCGCGACACCTCGCTGAAGGTGCCGCACGGCGAGACCGGCAAGGTCATCGGCGTGCGCGTGTTCAGCCGCGAGGACGACGACGACCTGGCTCCCGGCGTCAACGAGCTGGTCCGCGTGTACGTGGCCCAGAAGCGCAAGATCCAGGACGGCGACAAGCTCGCCGGTCGTCACGGCAACAAGGGCGTCATCGGCAAGATCCTCCCGCAGGAGGACATGCCGTTCCTGCCCGACGGAACCCCGGTCGACATCATCCTGAACACCCACGGTGTGCCGCGTCGTATGAACATCGGTCAGATCCTGGAGACCCACCTCGGGTGGGTCGCCAAGGCCGGCTGGAACATCAACGTCGCGGAGGGTGTGCCGGAGTGGGCTTCGAGGCTGCCCGAGGACATGTACTCGGCCGAGCCCGACACCAACACCGCCACCCCGGTGTTCGACGGCGCTCGCGAGGAGGAGCTGACCGGACTGCTGTCCTCGACGCTGCCGAACCGCGACGGCGAGGTGATGGTCAACGGCGACGGCAAGGCGACGCTGTTCGACGGTCGTTCCGGCGAGCCGTTCCCGTACCCGGTGTCGGTCGGCTACATGTACATCATCAAGCTGCACCACCTGGTCGACGACAAGATCCACGCTCGCTCGACCGGTCCGTACTCGATGATCACCCAGCAGCCGCTCGGTGGTAAGGCGCAGTTCGGTGGTCAGCGTTTCGGTGAGATGGAGTGTTGGGCCATGCAGGCCTACGGCGCGGCGTACACGCTGCAGGAGCTGCTGACCATCAAGTCGGACGACGTGGTGGGCCGCGTGAAGGTCTACGAGGCGATCGTCAAGGGCGAGAACATCCCGGAGCCGGGTATCCCCGAGTCGTTCAAGGTGCTGCTGAAGGAGCTTCAGTCGCTGTGCCTGAACGTCGAGGTGCTGAGCTCCGACGGTGCGGCCATCGAGATGCACGACACCGACGACGAGGACCTGGAGCGCGCCGCTGCCAACCTCGGCATCAACCTGTCGCGCAACGAGTCGGCCACCGTCGACGATCTCGCCAACTGACCCTCACCACCTCGGGCCGGGCGCCGGATTCACTCCCGGCGCCCGCGCCCACTGACAACAGAGCTCTGGAAAGGTAACAAGTGCTCGACGTCAACTTTTTCGACGAACTGAAGATCGGTCTGGCGACAGCCGACGACATCCACAACTGGTCATACGGTGAGGTCAAGAAGCCGGAGACGATCAACTACCGCACGCTCAAGCCCGAGAAGGACGGCCTGTTCTGCGAGAAGATCTTCGGCCCCACCCGGGACTGGGAGTGCTACTGCGGTAAGTACAAGCGCGTCCGCTTCAAGGGCATCATCTGCGAGCGCTGCGGCGTCGAGGTGACCAAGGCCAAGGTGCGCCGTGAGCGCATGGGCCACATCGAGCTGGCCGCACCGGTCACGCACATCTGGTACTTCAAGGGTGTGCCGAGCCGGCTGGGCTACCTGCTCGACCTGGCGCCGAAGGATCTCGAGAAGATCATCTACTTCGCCGCCTACGTCATCACCGCGGTCGACGACGAGCTCCGCCACAACGAGCTCTCGACGCTCGAAGCGGAGATGGAGGTCGAGAAGAAGGCTGTCGCCGACCAGCGCGACGCCGACCTGAACGAGCGTCAGCAGAAGCTCGAGCAGGATCTCGCCGAGCTGGAGGCCGAGGGCGCCAAGGCCGACGTGCGCCGCAAGGTGCGCGACGGTGCCGAGCGCGAGATGCGTCGTATGCGCGACGCCGCGCAGCGCGAGCTCGACGGTCTCGAGGAGATCTGGGACAAGTTCGTCAAGCTCTCGCTGGGCGACCTGATCATCGACGAGAAGCTCTACCGTCAGCTCGAAGAGCGCTACGGCGAGTACTTCCAGGGTTCGATGGGTGCCGAGGCGATCAAGAAGCTCCTCGAGACCTTCGACATCGACGCCGAGGCCGAGTCGCTGCGCGAGACCATCCGTAGCGGCAAGGGCCAGAAGAAGCTGCGTGCGCTCAAGCGACTCAAGGTCGTCGCGGCGTTCCAGCAGTCGGGCAACTCGCCGCTGGGCATGGTCCTCGACGCCGTGCCGGTGATCCCGCCGGAGCTGCGCCCGATGGTGCAGCTCGACGGTGGCCGCTTCGCGACCTCTGACCTCAACGACCTGTACCGCCGCGTGATCAACCGCAACAACCGCCTCAAGCGACTGATCGATCTGGGTGCTCCCGAGATCATCGTCAACAACGAGAAGCGGATGCTGCAGGAGTCGGTCGACGCACTCTTCGACAACGGTCGTCGCGGCCGTCCGGTCACCGGACCGGGCAACCGCCCGCTGAAGTCGCTGAGCGATCTGCTCAAGGGCAAGCAGGGTCGTTTCCGTCAGAACCTGCTCGGCAAGCGCGTCGACTACTCGGGCCGTTCGGTCATCGTCGTCGGTCCGCAGCTCAAGCTGCACCAGTGTGGTCTGCCGAAGCTGATGGCTCTCGAGCTGTTCAAGCCGTTCGTGATGAAGCGTCTGGTCGACCTGAATCAGGCGCAGAACATCAAGTCGGCCAAGCGCATGGTCGAGCGTCAGCGTCCCGCGGTGTGGGACGTCCTCGAAGAGGTCATCTCCGAGCACCCGGTGCTGCTGAACCGTGCACCGACGCTGCACCGCCTCGGCATCCAGGCCTTCGAGCCGCAGCTGGTGGAGGGCAAGGCCATTCAGCTCCACCCGCTGGTGTGTGAGGCCTTCAACGCCGACTTCGACGGTGACCAGATGGCCGTGCACCTCCCGCTGTCGGCGGAGGCGCAGGCCGAGGCACGCATCCTGATGCTGTCGTCGAACAACATCCTGTCGCCGGCGTCGGGCCGCCCGCTCGCCATGCCGCGTCTGGACATGGTGACCGGTCTGTACTACCTGACCACCCTCCAGGAGGGTGCGATCGGCGAGTACACCCCGGCCACGGGCGACGACGTCGAGCGCGGCGTCTACTCGAACCCGTCGGAGGCCATCATGGCCGTCGATCGTGGTGCACTCACCGTGCGTTCGCGGATCAAGGTGCGTCTGACCGATCAGCGTCCGCCGGCCGAGATCGAGGCCGAGCAGTTCCCGGACGGCTGGAAGTACGGTCAGGCGTGGGACATCGAGACCACGCTGGGTCGTGTGCTGTTCAACGAGCTGCTGCCGATCCAGTACCCGTTCGTCAACGAGCAGATGCCGAAGAAGCGTCAGGCCGTGATCATCAACGATCTCGCCGAGCGCTACCCGATGATCGTGGTCGCCCAGACCGTTGACAAGCTGAAGGACGTCGGCTTCTACTGGGCCACCCGTTCGGGCGTCACCATCTCGATGGCCGACGTGCTCGTGCCGCCGCAGAAGGCCGAGATCCTCGACAAGTACGAGGAGCGGGCCGACGGTCTGGAGCGCAAGTTCCAGCGCGGTGCCCTCACCCCGGATGAGCGTCGTGACTCGCTGGTCGAGATCTGGAAGCAGGCGACCGAAGAGGTCGGTGCGGCCATGGAGGCGCACTACCCGGACGACAACCCGATCCCGATGATCGTGAAGTCGGGTGCCGCGGGCAACATGACCCAGATCCGCTCGCTCGCGGGCATGAAGGGTCTGGTGACCAACCCGAAGGGTGAGTTCATCCCGCGTCCGATCAAGTCCTCGTTCCGCGAGGGCCTGACCGTCGCCGAGTACTTCATCAACACGCACGGCGCCCGTAAGGGTCTGGCCGACACCGCGCTTCGTACCGCCGACTCGGGTTACCTGACCCGCCGTCTGGTGGACGTGTCGCAGGACGTCATCGTGCGTGAGACCGACTGTGGCACCGAGCGTGGCATCACCACGACCATCGCCGAGAAGCAGGCCGACGGCTCGCTCATCCGCGACGCACATGTCGAGACCTCGACCTACGCCCGCACGCTGGCGCAGGACGCGGTCGACGCCGACGGCAACGTCATCGTCGAGCGCGGTCACGACCTGGGCGACCCGGCCATCGAGGCACTGCTGGCCGCCGGCATCACGCATGTCAAGGTCCGTTCGGTCCTGACCTGTGGGACCGGCACCGGTGTGTGTGCGATGTGCTACGGCCGTTCGATGGCCACCGGCAAGCTCGTCGACATCGGCGAGGCCGTCGGTATCATCGCGGCCCAGTCGATCGGTGAGCCCGGTACCCAGCTGACGATGCGTACGTTCCACCAGGGTGGCGTCGGTGACGACATCACCGGTGGTCTGCCGCGTGTCCAGGAGCTCTTCGAGGCCCGCGTCCCCAAGGGCGTCGCGCCGATCGCGGAGGTCTCGGGCCGGGTGCGCCTCGAGGACGACGACCGCTTCTACAAGATCACCCTCATCCCGGACGATGGTTCGGAAGAGGTCGTCATCGACAAGATCTCGAAGCGTCAGCGTCTGCGCGTGTTCAAGCACGACGACGGTTCCGAGCGGCTCCTCGCCGACGGCGACCACGTCGAGGTCGGCCAGCAGCTCATGGAGGGCTCGGCCAACCCGCACGAGGTGCTGCGCGTCATGGGTCCCCGTCAGGTGCAGATCCACCTGGTCAACGAGGTCCAGGAGGTCTACCGCAGCCAGGGTGTGTCGATCCACGACAAGCACATCGAGACCATCGTGCGTCAGATGCTGCGTCGCGTGACGATCATCGACCACGGTTCGACCGAGTTCCTGCCCGGTTCGCTCGTCGAGCGCGCCGAGTTCGAGGCGGCCAACCGTCAGGTCGTGACCGAGGGCGGCGAGCCCGCAGCCGGACGTCCGGTGCTGATGGGTATCACCAAGGCCTCGCTGGCGACCGAGTCGTGGCTGTCGGCGGCGTCGTTCCAGGAGACCACGCGTGTCCTGACCGACGCGGCGATCAACAGCCGCAGCGACAAGCTGATCGGTCTGAAGGAGAACGTGATCATCGGTAAGTTGATCCCGGCCGGTACCGGTATCAACCGATACCGCAACATCCAGGTTCAGCCGACCGAGGAGGCGCGTGCCGCGGCATACGCGGTGCCGTCGTACGACGACACCTACTACAGCCCGGACGGCACCTTCGGTGCTCCGGCCGGCGCTGCGGTGCCGCTGGACGACTACGGGTTCTCCAACGACTACCGGTAGTCACTGACCCGAACACGACGCGGCCCCCGCACTCATCGCGAGTGCGGGGGCCGTTTCGCGTTTTGCTCAGCCCACGGGCAGTGTGGTGACGGTGCGGGTGTCGAGCAGATGGTCGTAGTAGCGGCCGCCGGGGTAGTAGGTCGCGGTGACGGTATCGGCCACCATGTCCGACGACCAGCCGGTGGCCAGCGTGCGGAGGACCCGGCCGTTGCGGGGACGCGGGACGGCCAGTTCGGACAGTTCGCCGATCAGGTCGGTCGACTCGCCTTCGGCGTCGATGTGGATGCCGGTGACCAGTCGCGAGCCGAGGAACGCCTGCCGCGTCGTCCGTTGCAGGACGGACACACCCTGGCCGAAGTTGTTGGACACCGAGGGCTGCGACGCGATGACCCGGATCGGCAGCCGATTGGCGCCGAGAGTCTCTGCGGCAGCGGTGAAGCGACCGCCGAAGAACGAGTTGACCGGATCGAACAACATGAGTCCGGCCAGCCGCCGGTAGGCGACCGGGTCGGCTCGGCGGAGTGCGTCGGCCGCCACGACGACGAACTCACCGCCGGCCGAATGCCCCGAGAAGACCATCCGGTAGGGCATGGTCACGTCGGTCCGTCCGGCGGCGTCTCGTGCACGCAGCAGGCTCGCCGCGAGCGGACTGTCGAGTTCCTGTCCCGAACCGAACACCCCGCCGATCGTGCGGGCGAAAGCCGCGTTGTCGGCGATGTTGTAGGCGACGGCGCACCCGCCGAGGTTGACCGAGTCCAGCGTCGGGCTCACGACGAGGAAGCCGGCGTTGGCGTACGCGCGGGCGACGATGTCGAGGTTGGCCGCGGTCCGGGAGAAGCCGTGCTGGAGCCAGACGACCGCAGCGGGCTGACCGGGTGGGAAGTACCAGCGGGCCGCGACCCGGACGGGCTTACCCGCACATTCGGTGGCGATCGACGACGACACGACCACTTCTGGACGGGCGGCCGGCGCGGCGGATGCGCTCGGGGGAGTTGCTCCGACCAACACGATCATGGCCGCGAGCGTCGCGATCAAGGGCCAGCGGAGCCATCTCCCGGACATCGGGCCAGTCTATGGCCGGCCCGAAGGCACGGCGCGGTGTTTTGAGAAGGTGCCGTGTGGTGCGAGGAGCGTGAGCGACGAGCCTCGAAGGGTCAGAGGTTGCGCTTGATCAGTTTCCCGGTCGGCGTGCGCGGCAGGGTGTCTCGGAAGATCACCTCGCGCGGCAACTTGAACCGCGCGATCCGCGGTCGCAGGTGTTCCAGCAGCGCGTCGGCGAGGTCGTCGTCCCCGTGCTGCCCCTCGACCGGTTGTACTACCGCTGTCACCCGCTCGCCGAGATCGGGGTCGGGCACCCCGATGACCGCGGCGTCGAGCACCGACGGGTGGGAGAGGAGGGCGTCCTCGATCTCCCGCGGATAGATGTTCACCCCTCCCGAGATGATGAGGAACGAGTCCCGGTCGGTGAGGAAGAGATGACCGTCGTCGTCGACGTAACCGACGTCCCCGGTCGTCGTCCAGGTCGGATAATCGGGATGCTTTGCGGCACGGGTCTTCTCGGGGTCGTTGTGATACTCGAAGGGCAACTGGTCTCGCTCGAAGTAGATCGTGCCGATGGTGCCGGTGGGTACCTCGGCACCCGCGGGGTCACAGACCCGGATGTTCCCCAGCACCGCTCGGCCCACCGTTCCCGGATGTTCCAGCCACTCCGGAGTGTCGACGATGGTGAGGCCGTTGAGTTCCGTGGACGAGTAGTACTCGGAGAGGATCGGGCCCCACCAGTCGATCATGGCCCGTTTGACGTCGACCGGACACGGCGCGGCGGCGTGCACCGCCACCTGCAGGCTCGACATGTCGTACCGGGTGCGCACCTCCTCGGGGAGCCGCAGCATACGCACGAACATCGTCGGCACCCATTGGCTGTAGGTGACGCGATGCTCCTCGATGAGCGCCAGCGCCCGTTCCGCGTCGAACCGCTCCATCACCACCACCGTGCCACCGAGCGCCTGCACCGAGGCGCAGGTCCGAAGTGGCGCGGCGTGATACAGCGGCGCGGGCGACAGGTACACGGTGTCGGGTCCGACGCCCCACACCGATTCGTTCATCGCCGTCATGGTGTCACCGGGGTCGCCGATCTGGCGGTTCGGCAGCTCGGGTTTGATGCCCTTGGGGCGGCCGGTGGTGCCGGACGAATAGAGCATGTCCGCACCCCGCGGCTGATTCGCCGGCGGCTTGGTCGGTTGCTCCGACGCGGCGGAGTCGAGGTCATCGTGGCCCACGATCCGGCCGGAGTAGGCCAACCGTGTCCCGACACCGGGCGTGAGCGGTGTCAGCTCGGCGCCGAGGTCGCCGAGAGCGGCGTCGACGATCAGTGCCTTTGCGCCGCAATCGGTCACGATGTAGGCGCTCTCGGCCGCGGTGAGGTGCCAGTTAACCATGGTCAGGTAGAGGCCTGATCGCATTGCCGCCCAATAGATGTCGAAGACCCGCGCGGTGTTCGTGGCGAGCACCGCGAGGTGGTCGCCCGGGCGCAGGCCGCGGTCGGCGAGGGCCCGGGCCACCTGGATGGACCGGGTCTCCAACTGCGTGAACGTGACCGTCTCCCCGGACTCGGCCATGATGACCGCGGGATCGTGTGGGCGGGTGGAGAGATGGGCTCCGGGGTACATCAACACTCCTCGTGACTGAGTGGGGCGAGTCGATCTAGTACAGGTAGTCCTCGCCGCTGGCACGCACGGTCACATCGGACAGGCTGATGCCCCAGGGCTGATCGATGACGTGCACGACAGCGTCGGCGAGGTCGTCGGGCTTGATCAGCCAGTACTTGATGGAGTCGACGTCGGTGAGTTCGGCGGGCAGGTCGTCGTTCATGAGGGCGGTGACGTGCTCTCCGTACGACGCGGCCCGCTGGCCGACGAGGCCCATGATCGCGGTGTCGTTGACGATCCAGCTCGCGAGATTGGTGCCGGTGATGCCGGTCGGCTTGACGGTGGTGACCTTGATCTTGCCCTTGGCCTCGATGCGCAGTGAGTCCGAGATGGTGGTGACCGCGGCCTTGGTCGCGCTGTACACGCCCGAACCCTCGATGCCGGCGTTGCCGTAGATCGACGAGATGTTGACGACCTGACCACGACCCTGGGCGATCATCTGGTCGTAGACCGCCGAGATGCCGTTGACGACGCCCTTGATGTTGATGTCGATGGCGGCGTGCCACTTCTGCCATGCGCGTGCGTGATCGGCGAAGTAGGCCAGCGGCATGACGCCCGCGTTGTTCACGAGGACGTCGATGGCACCGAACTGCTCGACCGCCGCCGTCGCCGCGGCCGTGACCTGCTCCATGTCGGTGACATCGGCGACCTGTGCCAAGGCCGAGCCGCCGGCCGTGCGGATGCCCTCGACGACGGCGTTGACGTTGTCGGCGTTGACGTCGACCCCGACGACATGCGCGCCGACGGCCGCGGTCTTCTCCGCGATGAGCTTGCCGAAGCCGCTGCCGGCTCCGGTGATGACGATGACCTTGTCCTTCAGGTACTCGGACATGGGTGTACTCCGTTCAGGGTGTGAGATCGATTGCAGGTGAGGATGAGTGGTCGGTGGCGTCAGACGATGTCGATGGCGTCGAGGACGCGGGCGACGTGCTGTCGGTCGCCGTTGACGGTGACCGCGGACCGCCAGGCGCCGCGGGTGGTGCCCCAGCGCAGGAAGTCGGTGGCCGAGGAGGTCGCGACGTCGGACGGCAGGTCGTCGGTCTCGCGCACGGTGACGATCGTGCCGGCGGTGTCCCGGTCGACGACGAACGAGCGATCCGTGGCGCCGGTGAGATGCAGGCCGACCGGTCGTGTGAGGGTGGGATGCAGTGCGGCGCCGTTCATCTGGGGCAACCCGGCGATCATCCAGTCGATGGCCGGATCGATGGCGGCACTGACCGACACCTCGGCGGAATCCAGCGGCCCGAACGGCTGCAGCAGATCGCTGGTGAGGTGCACCAGGTGGTCGAAGGCGACGGCGTCGCTGAGCTGATGCAGCCGGTAGGTGCCCAGGTCGAGCATGTCCAGCGGCTGGTCCCGCAGGTCCTCGCCCTGCAGCGCCGCGAGGGTGGCGAGGCCCGCCTCCGACTGTGAGCGGTAGTAGTCGACGGCCTGCTCCGACGTCCAGTCGGCGCGCTCGCGCACCGCGGCGTCGTTGAGCCGCTCGGACTTCCCGCTCGGATTGTCGGGGAAGACCAGGTCGGGGTCGGCGATGAAGTTGAAGAAGAACCCCATGTGGGTGACGACGTCGTGTACGCGCCACCCATGGCACGCGCTGTCGGCTGTCCAGTCGGCGGGCGTGAGCCGGTCCAGCAGTGAGAGGGTGTCGTTCACCAGCGCCTTGGCAGCGGTGAGCCCGGCATCGGACATGCCGATCGCCTCCTTGAGATATGTTGTGGGAGAAAGGATATGGTGGTGTACTGCTCAGCCCGGCAGGAAGATCGACTTGAGGTTCTGGTAGGCGGCGAGCCCCTCGGGTCCGAGTTCGCGGCCGATGCCGCTGGCCTTGACGCCGCCGAATGGTGAACCCCAGTCGAGGTTGAAGTAGTTGACCCCGAACGACCCTGTCTCGACGCGACGGGCGACGTCGACGCCGCGGTCGGGGTCGGAGGTCCACACCGTTCCGCCCAGGCCGTACGACGAATCGTTGGCCAGAGCGATGGCGTCGTCGACGTCGTCGTAGCGCAGCACGGTCAGCACCGGCCCGAAGACCTCTTCGCGGGCGATGGTGGCCGAGTTGTCCACACCGCCGAAGACGGTGGGCTCGACGAAGAACCCGCGGTCCAGATCGGATGGTCGGCTGCCGCCGGTGGTGACGGTGCCGCCCTCCTCGCGAGCGCTGTTGATCATCGCCAGCACGCGGTCGCGGTGCCGGCCACTGGCGAGCGGACCCACCGCCACGGACTCGTCCATCGGGTCGCCGACCGGCAGTGATGCGCACATCGCACTGATGGCGTCGAGGTACTCGTCATAGCGGCTGCCGGGCACCAGGATTCGGGTGGACATGTAGCAGGTCTGACCGGTGTTGAGCAGCGATGCGGTGGCGAGGCCGCCGACGGTCTGCTCCAGGTCGGCGTCGTCGAGCACCAGGGCGGCGGACTTGCCGCCGAGCTCGAGGGTCACCGGGCGGATGAGTTCGCCACAGACACGGCCGATCTCGCGACCGGCCGGGGTCGAGCCGGTGAACGCGACCTTGTCGACCTGCGGGTGCGACACCAGGTGGCGGCCGATCTCGCTGCCGCCGTTGACGATGTTGAGGACGCCGGCGGGCAGTTCGGCGGCGATGGCCGCCTCGGCGAGGACGTAGGCGTCGAGACTCGTCTCGGGGGAGGGTTTGAGGACCACGGTGCAGCCGGCGGCGAGCGCGGGCGCGATCTTGAACATCGAGAGGATCGCCGGAAAGTTCCACGGCGCGATCGCCCCGACGACGCCGATGGCCTCTCGGCGCACGATCGTCGTCCCGGGCAACGGCTGGCTGGTACGCGTCTCCTCCACCGGGGTCGACTCGACGAGGTCGGCGTAGTAGCGCAGCAACTGAACCGGCGCGGCGCCTTCAGCGAAACGCGACAAGGCGATCGGCATGCCGTTCTCCGCGGTGACCGCGGTGGCCCGATCCTCCGCACGCTTGTCGAGTTCGTCGGCGAACCGGCGCAGATGTGCGGCACGGTCGGCCGGGGACAGGTCGCGCCAGCCCGACGACCGGAAGGCGGTGCGGGCCGCCGCGACGGCGGCGTCAACGTCGGCGGTGGTCGCTTCGGGTACCGCGCCGAACTGCTCTTCGGTCAGCGGCGAGATGACCGGGATCGTCGCCGAGCCGGACGGTGCGCGCCAGCCGCCGTCGATGAAAAAACTCGTGCGAACAGAGTCGATGGTGGTCATCTCGGTACTCCTTGCTGCTGTGTCAGCCGTCGAGCGTCCGGCCGTGTGTGTCCATGATCACTCCTCATTCACGCCGATTTCTTGACATCTCGCGACGTGTATTTGACAGTTGGTGCCATGGCCGACCTGATCTGCGCGTCGTCGCTCAGTCAGCTGCCCGAGCTGATCGAGGAACACGACGGCGACGCCCGCGCGATGCTGGCCCGCGTCGGGGTGGACCCTGCGGTGGTGGGTGCCTACGACCGGTTCGTCCCGTTCACCGCCCTGTCCACGATCATCGGCCTGTGCGCAGCCGAGTTCGGCGTGCTCGACTTCGGTCTGCGTCTCGCGGCACGTCAAGACCCGGACATCCTCGGTCCGGTGGCGATCGCGGCCCGAAACGCCGAGACCGTGGGCGATTCCTTCCGGCAGATCTCCGCCTTCGCGCACGTGTACAGCCCGGCCATCACCGCGCAGATGCACTACGGCGAGCGAGAGGTCGCCTACGAATTCGACACGGTGCTGCAGCGTGTGCCCTACCGCCCGCACGTCGTCGAACTCGCGATGGGTGTCACCCGGTCGACATTCCACATGACACTGGGACACGACTTCCGGGCGAACCGGATCACGCTGGCCCACCCGGCGATGTCCGATCCACGCGTGTACACCGACTATTTCGGCTGCCCCGTGGAGTTCGAGGCGCCGGCCAACCTGGTGGTGTTCCCCCGCGGGGTGATGCAGCAGACGCTGCGCCGGGTCGACGCACTCGCCTATGACGTGGCCATCCGGTTCATGACCGGCCACGACCGGGAGACGGCTTTCGTCGACGCGGTGTCGCAGCTCATCGTGCGGGCACTGCCCGCCGGTGCCGCGACTCTCGACGCGGTGTCGAAACTGCTGATGATGCATCCCCGTGCTGTGCAGCGGGGTCTGGCCGACGCCGGCGCGACCTTCGAGCAGCTCGTCGACGACGCCCGCCGCGAGCTAGCGGTCTCGCTGCTCGCGAATCGCGGTGTCCCGCTGTCGGCGGTGGCACGACAGATCGGGTACTCCGAGCAGAGCACGCTGACCCGCAGTTGCCGACGCTGGTTCGGGTTGCCGCCGCTGGCGAAGCGTCGCGAGCTGACCGCCCCGGGTCAGGACTCGTCCCGAGATCTTCAGGAGTCTTCGGCGGTCGGCGGGTCGTCGCTGTCCGGGGTGTCGTCGCCATCCGAGAAGTCGTCGTCAGCTGAAGCATCGTCCATGAGGTGATCGGGATCCTCGATGCGCAGGTCGTAGTCCTCACCGAGGCGTCGGGCGACCTCGCCGATCAGCCGCCGGGCGGCGTCGTCCATCACCCGCACGTGGGTCAGGTCGAGGACGACGGCGTCGGTGGCGAATCCTTCGCAGGCACGGCTGGCGACGATCTCCGCCCCGGCGAAACGTACATCGCCCTGGAGTTCGACGACGGTCGCGCCGTCCCGTTCGGTCGCCGATCGCAGCGCCGGCCGGCCGGTGGGCGCCACGTGCATCATGTGCAGTTCCATGTCGCGGGACAGTCGTTCGAAGACCGCGACGCCGCGCACGCTGTTGCCCTGGTCGTCGAGCTGCGGCGACCACACCGCGAGCCCCACCTGCCCGGGCAGCACGCCCAGGATCGCGCCGCTGACACCGCTTTTCGCGGGAATGCCCACCCTGGCCATCCAGCTGCCGCTGCCGTCGTACATGCCGCACGTGGCCATGACGGACAGGACGTGTCGGGTGATCCAGCCTTCGAGCAGTCTCTCGTCCTTGCCGGTCGACATCCCGCCGTTGGCGAGTACGGACCCCATGACAGCGAGATCGCGGCAGGAGACCCGGATCGAACACTGGGCGGCGTATCCGTCGACGACGTCATCGGGTTCGCTGTCGAGTTTGCCTGCCGAGCGCAGCAGGTAGGCCAGGGCCGTGTTGTGGTCGTCGGAGGCGAGCTCGGCGCGGTGCACCTCCCGGTCCACTTCGACTCTGCGACCGGCGAGGGTGCTGATGAGATCGATGATCCGGTCGGTCCGGTCGGTCGCGTCGGAGCCGTCGATCATCCCGTGGACGGCGACCGCGCCCGCGTTGATCAGGGCATTGCGCGGTCGTCCGGTCTCCGCCTCGAGTGAGATCTCGTTGAAGGCGTCGCCGGACGGCTCGGTGTCGACCCGTTCGAGCACCGTCTCGAGTCCCCGGTCCCGCAGGGCGAGAGCGTACGCAGGCACCTTGCCGATGGATTGGATGGAGAACTCGTGGTCGGCGTCGCCCGCGGTGTACACGGTGCCGTCGATGGTGGCCAGGGCGATGCCGAACGACGACGGATCCGCCTGTTCGAGTTCGCGATTGCCGGTCGCGACCTCGCCCCCGTCGTCGTCGCGGCAGTCACTCAGGACTTGTTCGAGATAGTCGTCGATGGGGGAGCGCATATCCCACGGTAGCCACCCGGGATTTCGTAGCGACAATGCGCGCTACGTCCGCATTGTCGCTACGAAATCCGTTGGGGTCAGTTCTGGCGGTACGGCATGTACTGCACGGACCAGGAATTGCCATCCGGATCGGCAAAGTACACGAAGTGGCCCCATGCCTGCTCGTCGACCTCGCCGGGGTCGACGCCCGCCGCGAGCAGTTGTTCCCGAGCCTCGTTGATGTCGGTGACGACGATCTGCAGACCCTTCACCGACCCGGGCTCGGCGTCGGTAAGCCCCTTGCCGAAGGCGATGGAGCAGGCGGACCCGGGCGGGGTGATCTGGACGAAGCGGATCTCGTCGGAGACGACGTGGTCATGGTCGACGTTGAAGCCGATCTTCGAGTAGAAGTCCTTCGCGCGGTCGACGTCGCTGATCGGCAGGATGACGAGCTCGAGTGTCCAGTTCACGGTTCCTCCTGGGGTTGTGGTGTGACACAAGACTCTCAAGAGATGCGGACAGATACGGTCCTTATTCGACGATCCCGCGTCGCGGGTCATCTCGACGACGGATGCGATGCCGGTCTTGGCGAGTGACCGCACGGATCTCCTCGAGAACTTGATCCCACCCGTAGAGCACGTCGTCGTACGTCAGTCGCATCGTCATCCACCGGTCGAGCATCGTCATCCGGTCTCGGCGACGGTCGTTGCCGAAGGCCGCCCTGTCCGAGTGGTACGACTCGCCGTCGCATTCGATGAGCAATGACCCCGTTCGCAGGTCAGCTCGCTCGCGGTCACCGATGGACGGTTGCACCTCCACGTCGAAACCGGCGGCGATAAGTCTGAGCCGGACGATCGATTCGGTCCCGGATTGTGAACGCGGATCGCACCGCTCGAACATCGCCGAGACCGACCGGGCGACGCGTCCCATGTCGGCCTGGAGGTCCGGGATGGTCCACTCGGTGGTGCTGAGGATCGAGTCGACGATCGCGATCCACTCCTCGGCCGGTAGGCATCGCGCCGCGCAACCGATCGCCAACGTGATCGGGTCGACTGCCGTTCTCACCGGCAGCGGTTGTCCGAACCCTTGGCACCAGCGGAACGGGCCGCTCGGCCGCGGTGCGTTCTTCTTGTGTTTGCTCCGCCGGACGTGGGTCTCGTTGTGCCCCGACGGTATCCAGATCCCGGGGTGGCCGTGTTTCTGGTGGAAACGCAGGGCGCTGACACAGGACAGCGCACCGCCCGCGGTCACTGCAGCCACGGCCTGCCAATCGGCGTTGGCCGCGCGAACCCACCCGTAACCGAGCGGGGTCAGGGTTTCGGTGCGCCGGGCCTGCTTGATGTCCTCCGCCGTCCAGCCCAGCGCGGTCAGTTCGTTCAGTGTGAAGACGCCACAATCCGAGGTCATGCCTGCTTTGACGCAGCGAACCGGCACCCGGTTTCATCGGGACCGGCCGATGTCCGCGATTTCTCGTCCATCTCACGGGTGGCGGAGGGCAATATGCCCTTCGACGTCGCTCAGCTGGATGAGATTTCTCAGCCCGCCGAGAATCGGACCGCCGCGCGAATCTGGGCCGCGACCCCCACACCGTTTTATAGCCCGAAGCCGCGTGTTCCGCGGCTTCGGGCTATGTACTCGGGCGGGGGTCAGACGGCGTCGCCGCCGTC
>NZ_LIYC01000051.1:0-30532 GCF_001418765.1 Gordonia sp. HS-NH1 | reverse complement strand
CATGTGTGAGACCGTGTCGGCTTCGGCCGGGCGGGCAGCATCGACCCCGGCGAGGAACTCGCCCGGTAGATCCGTCCACGCCCCCACAGTGCCCCCCAGAGACGCTGCAACCCGATCGAATCGACCGGTCCGACTGAATGCTTCCAAGGTAAACCCGACCACCGACAAGAATGCTTCGCCATCCGCTACGTGAGCCCGCCGGTGCGGGCGGCCTTCTCCGACAACAGGTACAGCGCATAGGCGAAGTACGCCACGATCGCGGCGGGCAGGAGCCACAATGCGGCAACGGCCGCAACGAGACTCGCCGCCCACTGTCGTCCCCACAGCGGTGCGGCGACGAAGATCATCAGCAGTGAGAGCGCGAGCGAGACCGCCGGTGACGACGTCGGCCACGGCCAGCCGAAGAGCAGTGCCCCAGTCGAACCGACAGCCGCCGAGATGCCGACGACGCTCAGCAGCAGCCACACGACCACACTGAGGCGTCGCCATCCGCCGGCGACCCACCGCGTGCGGAGCGCCACCGCCGACCACATGATCCACCGTCTAAGCCAGGGCACGCCGGAGGTCCGCATCATCTCGCGGAAGAAGCGATCGGACAGCGTGTCGCTTCCGAGTGCACCGGAGTTGACGGTGCCCGTGATGAGTTCGTCGTGTATGAGTGCTGCGAGTGAATGTCTGCCGTAAGGGTTTTCGAACCAGCGCAGGAACCGGGGGATCGAGGCGAGGTCGGTCGGGTTGTCGTCGCGGGGGACGAACGTTCGGGCTGTGTCGACGGCCCGTCGTGCGTCGGCACCCGTAGAACCCCGCTCGATCAGCTGTCCGACCATGTACTCCTCGACATCGGGATCGTGGAACCGAAACGCATTGCGCACGAGAAACTGTCGTTCATCGGTCTGTGCGATGTCGACTTCTCCGCGCCCGGTCGGATCGTCGACGACGAAGCCCGATTCAGGTGCCACCCGCCATGACACCCATCGCTCGTCGCCCGATGTGTGCTCGGCCATCACCACCTCCGCGTCGAAGGGATGTATCGACGGTAGCGCTGATGTTCCGCGGGAGGGTGCGGAATGCCCGGCTCACCCGGTGGTGCGGTCGAGCAACGCCTCCACCAACTGCTTCCCGGTCTCGATGGGGGCGGTGGATCGGGCCATCTTCGACCCCGACAGCGCGCCGTCGTAGACCACCTGGATCTGCCGCGCGATCACGTCGGGTTCGGGAGCGCCGAGTGCGCGCAGGTTGTCGCCCAGGGTGTCGAGCAGCCACGCCCGGTGCGCGGCGATGGGTGGTAGGTCGGTGTCGGGGAACTCCGTCGCGGCGTTGGCGTACTGGCAGCCCCGGAAGTTGCGGGTCGGGGCACCGGCGATGGCGAGGTCGAAGAACGCGAGGATGCGTTCGCGGGGGCCGGCAAGGGTCTTGGTGGCCTCGAGCCATCGGTTTTGATCAGCCTGATCCAAATGGTCGAGGTAGGCGACCACGAGCCCGTCCTTGGAGCCGTATGCGGAGTAGAGGCTGGCCTTGGCGACCCCGGACTCGCGCAGGATCTGATCTATGCCCACTGATCTGATCCCTTGTGCCGCAAAGAGTTTGGATGCAACGGCAAGGAGTCGTTCGGCCGGGGTGTTCTTCCCGGTCGCGTTCGACGCGCGCCGGGCGCTCGCTTGGGTGGGAGTGCTCACGTCGCCAAGCGTAGACCACGATCCGACATAGACAGACCGGTCTGTCTATGCCAGGGTCGGTGCGGTCACCAGCGGGCACACCGACGCAGAAAGGCTCACCCATGGCGCTCTTCCTCTACGAACTCGAACCTGCCGACAAAGATGCGGGCAAGGTCGAGGAACTCATCAAGGGGCTCGACGCGCACCTGCGGACCGCGGGCGGCGAACTGATCGAGACGCAGGTGACCGAAGGTGCCGGCCGACTGTTCGTGATCGCGGAGTTCGAGGGGTGCCGCGCCGCGGGACTCGACGACGTCGAGGCGTTCACGGGACTCGTCGCCGCCGGACCGGACGAGGTCCGGCTCGTCGGCGCGGATCTGGAGGAGCTGAAGAAGGCACGCCCGACCGCCGGCTACCTCGTCGAGTGGGACATCCCCGAAGCCATCGACATGGACACCTACCTCGCCCGCAAGAAGGCCAACTCCCCGAAATACGCCGACGTCCCCGAGGTCAGCTTCCTGCGAACCTACGTCCGCGAGGACACCGACAAGTGCCTGTGCTTCTACGACGCCCCGGACGAGGCGGCGGTCCGTCACGCCCGCGCGGTCGTCTCGACCCCGGTGGACCGCCTCCACCGTCTGCAGGGCTGAACGACGTGGTGCCGACGCTGACCGGTGAGCTCGATGAGGTGGTCGCCTCCGTGGCCGATCGCGCCCGCGACCTCGACGCCGGGCACGCCGACACCCGGGTCGACATCACCGCGGCCGGTGCGGCCGGTCTCCTGGGGAGGGGAGTGGTCGACGGTTCGCTCGCGTCGATGATCGAGGTCATCGAACGTGTGTCGTCGGTGAGTCTGTCGGCCGGGTTCTCGCTGTGGGCGCAGCGGATGACGATCGAATACGTGGCTCGGTCACCGGAGCCGTTGCGGGAGAAGCATCTTGCGTCCCTACTCAGCGGTGAGCGGATCGGTGTCACGGCAATGGCGGCGGGTCTGAAGCAGGTTGCCGGGCTCGGCGAGGTGCCCATCACCGGGCGTCGCGGCCGGGCAGGTGTCGTCGCGAGCGGACCCATCCGCTGGGCGTCGAACGTCTACGACGAGTCGCTCATCGTGCTGCCGGTGCGCACCGAGGGCACGACTCTCGTCGCGGTCGTCGACGCGGATGCGCCCGGCGTCGACATCCGTTCTGCGCCGGACCTGATCGGGCTCGGGTCGACCGCATCGACGTCTCTCGAACTCACCGAGGTCACGATCCCGGACGACAACGTGATCTCCGCAGACTTGACCGCGTTCGTCCGGGGGATTCGTCCGGTGTTCCTGTTACTGCAGTGTGCGTTCTGCAGCGGAGCGATCGGCGCCGCCCTCGACGGTGCCGCCGAGTCGCTGGCCGGCGTCAACGAGGTGTTCCGTCCCGAGTTCGACGAGCGAACGGCCGAATTCGACTCGATACGTTCGCGTCTCGCGGTGTACGCCGCCGAGCCGACGACACCGTCGCCGGCCGATCTGATCCGGTTGCGCCTCGATGCTGCCCGAACCGCGGTCGCGGCCTCCCGGCTCGAGGCGACCGTGTGCGGCGGTGCGGGTTATGCGACCGGAACCGCCACCAACCGGCGTTTCCGGGAGACAGCTTTCATCCCCATCCAATCACCTTCGGAAGGACAGCTGCGGTGGGAACTCGCGCAGTTCGAATAACCGGTGGCCGGAAGGCCTTTCGTGGCACGACGGTGCTGTCGGGAATCGACCTCACGGTCGACGACGGCGAGTTCGTCGCCGTTCTCGGGCGCAGCGGCAGCGGAAAGACCACACTTCTGCGTGTGCTCGCCGGTCTCGAGACGCTGAATTCGGGAAGCCTGGAGTGGCAGGACGAATCGGGCGGGGAGCGGCCACACACGGGGGTGGTCTTTCAACGCGCCCTGCTGATGCCGTGGCTGACCGTCGAAGAGAACATCCGGTTCGGCCGACGATTCGCCGCCCACCGTGCGTCGTTCGAGAACGAGTACGCGCTCGGCCTGTTGCGTCGGTTCGGGCTCGACGGTCTCGCCGACCGGTACCCCGATCAGCTGTCGGGCGGTCAGGCGCAGCGAGTGGCGATCATTCGTGCGGCGGCGATCCGGCCCCGGCTGCTCCTGCTCGACGAACCGTTCAGCGCACTGGATCCGGCCGTGCGCGGTGAGTTGCGGGGTTGGCTGGCAGAACTGGCCGGTGAACTGGGGATCACCGTCGTCCTCGTGACCCACGACGTCGACGAGGCGCTCGAACTCGCCGACCGGATCGTCCTGCTGTCCGAGACCGGACGTATCGGCGGGGAATGGGGCACCGGCTCGGGCGTCGATCGAACCGATTCGGAGCGGCGCGCGGAGATCCTGATGCACTTCGGCCGACAGGTGGGGCAGCAGGTGTGAACGCGCCCATCTCACGCCGACTCCTCCTCGCCGGGGTCGGTGGGCTCACCGTGGCGGGCGGCATCGGAGGCGTCGTCGGCCTCGGCCGGGCCGCGACGGAAGCGCCGCCGGGTGCCTCCGATGCGCTGCGGGTCGGTTACCTCCCCATCACCGATGCGGCGCCGCTCCTCGTCGCACATGCCGCCGGACTCTACGACCCGTCTGCGGTGAGCTCGACGAAGCCGGTGCTGTTCCGGAGCTGGTCCTCCCTGGCGGAGGCCTTCGTGACGCGCAAGGTCGACGTCGTCCATCTGCTGATGCCGATGGCGGTGGCACTTCGGTACGCGATGAAGAGCCCGGTGCAGGTGCTGGGCTGGAATCACACCAACGGATCGGCGTTGACCGTGGCGCCCGACGTCGTCGACCTCGAGCAGCTCGCCGGCGCGCAGGTGGCCATTCCGGCGTGGTGGTCGATCCACAACATCATCCTGCAGCGGATGCTGCGCACCCACGGATTGCGACCGGTCATCCGTACCGGGGCATCGCGTGGCGACAAGACCGTCGAACTGGTCGTGATGAGTCCCTCGGACATGGTGCCGGCGCTGGCCAACGGATCGATCGGCGGCTACGTCGTCGCCGATCCGTTCAACGCGATGGCCCAGGTGCGTGGGATCGGCCGCATCCACACCTTCCTCGGCGACGTCTGGCGCCAGCACGCGTGCTGCGCGCTCCTCGTCCACCAGTCGGCCATCGACGAACGCCCGGCCGCGGTGCAATCCCTCGCCGACTCCGTGGTCGCGGCCCAGCATCACATCGACCTCGACCGTCCCCGGGCCGCTGTGGAACTCGCCGGCGGGTACCTCCCGCAGCCGAAACCGGCCATCGCCAAGGCGCTGACCTACGACCCGGCCGACTTCGCCGTGAGCAACGCCGAGTGGCAACCGCAGCGACTCGGATTCCAGCCCTTCCCGTTCGCGAGTTTCACCGAGCGGCTCGTCACCGAGATGGACAACACCCTCGTCGACGGCGATCGCCGATTCCTCGCGCGCCTCGACCCGGCAACCGTCCATGCCGACCTCGTCGACGATCGATTCATCCGTAGCGCCATCGGATTCCGTGGTGGCGCAGCCGCTCTCGGACTACCCGCCGACCTCACGAGAACCGAACAGGTGACGTCATGACGCTGCTGACCCAGGACGAGACCGCGACGGCCCCGCGCCGGCGATCCGGTTCTGCCCTCGCCCCGCCGCTGGTCGCGATCGCGGTGCTGGTCGCGATCTGGTGGGCGACGACGACAGTCGTCCCCGCCGAGGACTCCCTCGCCCGCCAGTTCGCTCCCCAGCAGGTGTTCCCGGCGATGTGGGAACTCCTCGACCGCGGGGTGTTGCTGCCCGACATCGGACTGAGCCTGTGGCGGTTGCTGATCGGTCTGCTGATCGCGGTCGTGCTGGGCCTCCCGCTGGGTCTGCTGATCGGTCTGAGTCTCACCGCGGAGCGCGCCGCGAATCCGATCGTCGCCTTCTTGCGGATGATCTCGCCGCTGTCGTGGGCTCCGGTCGCGGTGATGGTGTTCGGCATCGGCAACGAACCGGTCATCTTCCTGATCGCGATCGCGGCGATCTGGCCGATCGTCATCAACACGGCCGCCGGGGTGAAGTCGATCGACCCCGGCCTCGTCGAGGTCGCGCGATCGTTCCACGCCACCCGTACCGAAGTCCTCACGGCCGTGGTGATCCCCGCGATCCGCGGCAACGTGCAGACCGGTGTCCGCGTGGCACTCGGGATCGCCTGGGTGGTCCTGGTACCCGCTGAGATGCTCGGCGTGCGCTCGGGCCTCGGCTACCAGATCCTCAACGCCCGCGATCAGCTGGCCTACGACCAGGTCGCCGCCCTGATCGTCGTGATCGGCATCCTGGGCTTCCTGCTCGACGCGGCAGCCCGCTTGTTGCTCACCCGACGACGGTGAGCACTGGTCCGTGACGTCGGTCACCTGGGTAGTTCCTGGTGAGCGGCTGATGATCCGTATGACGGTGCGCCCGGAATCCGGGCACACCGTCATACGCATCTGTGGTCTCGTCGGGACTGAGCGGCATCCGCTCAACTTTTTTCGACGACCCGGGAACAATCCGCCGATGAGGCCCGTTACACACTTCGAGAAACCTGAGTGATGTGGACTCAAGTAGGTTTGACTCGGACCCACTTTTTCAGTAGGACATGAGTCGGACGCACTGAAGTCCGGTCCCGCAGAGTTTCGCCACGACATCCCCGCGGTCGCGAGACCTCGGGACAAGGACTCGGGTGCACACCCACAAACTAGGAGGAAGCCAAACATGTCTCGTGCTGTTGGAATCGACCTCGGTACCACCAACTCGGTGGTCGCCGTGCTCGAAGGCGGCGAAGCCGCCGTCATCGCCAACGCCGAAGGCGCGCGGACCACGCCGTCGGTGGTCGCGTTCGCGCGTAACGGCGAGGTGCTGGTCGGTCAGCCCGCGAAGAACCAGGCGGTCACGAACGTCGACCGCACCATCCGCTCCGTCAAGCGCCACATGGGCGAAGGCGACTGGACCGTCGAGATCGACGACAAGAAGTACACCCCGCAGGAGATCAGCGCGCGCACGCTCATGAAGCTCAAGCGCGACGCCGAGTCATACCTGGGTGAGGACGTCACCGACGCCGTCATCACGGTGCCCGCGTACTTCAACGACTCCCAGCGTCAGGCCACCAAGGAAGCCGGCCAGATCGCCGGCCTCAACGTGCTCCGCATCGTCAACGAGCCGACCGCGGCCGCCCTGGCCTACGGCCTGGACAAGGGCGAGAAGGAACAGACCATCCTGGTCTTCGACCTCGGTGGCGGTACCTTCGACGTCTCGCTGCTCGAAATCGGCGACGGTGTCGTCGAGGTCCGCGCGACCTCCGGTGACAACCACCTCGGTGGTGACGACTGGGATCAGCGCGTCGTCGACTGGCTCGTGGAGAAGTTCAAGAGCCAGAACGGCATCGACCTGACCAAGGACAAGATGGCCCTGCAGCGTCTGCGTGAGGCCGCCGAGAAGGCCAAGATCGAGCTCTCGAGCTCGCAGAGCACCTCGATCAACCTGCCCTACATCACCGTCGACGCCGACAAGAACCCGCTGTTCCTCGACGAGCAGCTCTCGCGCAGCGAGTTCCAGAAGATCACCTCTGATCTGCTGGAGCGCACCCGCGCACCGTTCCAGGCCGTCATCAAGGATGCGGGCATCTCCGTCGGCGACATCGACCATGTCGTGCTCGTCGGTGGTTCGACCCGTATGCCGGCCGTCACCGACCTGGTGAAGGAACTGACCGGTGGCCGCGAGCCCAACAAGGGCGTCAACCCGGACGAGGTCGTCGCCGTCGGCGCCGCACTGCAGGCCGGTGTGCTCCGCGGTGAGGTCAAGGACGTGCTGTTGCTCGACGTCACCCCGCTCTCCCTCGGCATCGAGACCAAGGGCGGCGTGATGCACAAGCTGATCGAGCGCAACACCACGATCCCGACCAAGCGGTCGGAGACCTACACCACGGCCGAGGACAACCAGCCGTCGGTGCAGATCCAGGTCTATCAGGGTGAGCGCGAGATCGCCTCGCACAACAAGCTGCTGGGCAGCTTCGAGCTCGGCGGCATCGCCCCGGCACTGCAGGGTGTCCCGCAGATCGAGGTGACCTTCGACATCGACGCCAACGGCATCGTGCACGTCACCGCGAAGGACAAGGGCACCGGCAAGGAGAACTCCATCCGCATCCAGGACGGTTCCGGCCTGAGCAAGGACGAGATCGACCGCATGATCAAGGACGCGGAGGCCCACGCCGACGAGGACCGCAAGCGCCGCGAGGAGGCCGAGACCCGCAACCAGGCGGAGTCGCTCGTCCACCAGACCGAGAAGTTCCTCAAGGAGAACGAGGACAAGGTCCCGGCGGAGGTCAAGGAGAAGGTCGAGGCAGCCGTCTCCAACGCGCAGGAAGCGTTGAAGGGCACCGACACCGCCGCGATCAAGACCGCGATCGAGAAGCTGTCGGAGGAGTCGCAGGCCCTCGGCCAGGCGATCTACGCCAACGCCGCGGCAGAGTCCCCCAACGGTGAGGCTGCCGGCGCCGACAGCGATCCCGACGTCGTCGACGCCGAGGTCGTCGACGACGCTGACACCAAGGAGAACAAGTGACCGCAGGATCCCATTCGACGAATGGGTCCGGCGAGGAGCCGGTGACGGTGACCGACCGTCGTCGCATCGACCCGGAAACGGGTGAGGTGCGCGACGAGCCGGCCGCCGGACCCGGCCCGGCCGACGCCGGACCGGTCGTCGACGAGTCACAGGTCGGCGAGGAGCAGGCCGACGCCGCACCCGACGAACCGGATGCACGCGTCGCCGAACTGACGGCCGACCTCCAGCGTGAACGCGCCCAGTTCGCCAACTTCCGACGGCGTGCCGCCGAGGAGAAGCAGGGCTCGGTCGCCTACGGCAAGCAGATCCTGATCGACAAGCTGCTGCCGGTCATCGACGACCTCGACCGTGCCCGCGAGCACGGCGATCTCGACAGCGGGCCGCTGCGTTCGGTCGCCGACAAGCTGGCCGGTGTGCTGGCCGCCGAAGGTCTCGTGGCCTTCGGTGCGTCGGGTGACGAGTTCGATCCCGAACTCCACGAAGCCGTGCAACACGACGGCACCGGAGCACATCCGGTGATCGGATCGGTGTACCGATGCGGCTACCGCCTGGGCGAGAAGGTGATCCGCACCGCGATGGTGACGGTCACCGATCCCGCTCCCGCGGGTGACCAGACCGGTGCACAATAGAGCGAACACCGATCCCTGAGGTGCGAGGAGCGCAGACCGCGAACCTCGCACCTCAGGTTCTTCGCAAGACATTCATCCAGACAACAGAACTCAGAGGAGGTGACGTCTGGTGGCACCACAACGTGAGTGGTTAGAACACGACTTCTACAAGGACCTGGGCGTTGCTTCTGACGCTTCGGCTGAAGAGATCAAGAAGGCCTATCGCAAGCTCGCGCGCGAGCTGCATCCGGATGCCAATCCGGGTGACACCGCGGCCGAGGAGCGCTTCAAGCGGGTGTCCGAAGCCCACAGCGTGCTCGGCGACTCCGAGAAGCGCAAGGAATACGACGAGACACGCGCCATGTTCGCCGGCGGACGATTCCGCGGCGGCGGCAACGGCTTCCCGGGCGGATTCCCCGGCGGCGGAACGACCTACACCACCGGCGGTAACGACTTCGACCTCGGCGATCTGTTCGGCGGGGCGCAGACCGGCGGCGGCGGGGGCGGTTTCGGCGACATCTTCGACGGACTGTTCAACCGCGGCGGCGGAACGCAACGTACTTCGACGGCGAGCCGTCCGCGTCGCGGCAAAGACCTCGAGACCGAGACGACGCTCTCGTTCTCCGATGCCGCGCTCGGCACGACCGTCCCCCTGCGGGTGACCAGCCCGTCCCCCTGCACCACCTGCCACGGTTCGGGCGCCAAGCCCGGAACGAGTCCGCGTGTGTGCGCGAACTGCAACGGTTCGGGCTTCGTGAGCCGCAACCAGGGCGCGTTCGGTTTCAGTGAGCCCTGCCAGGACTGCCAGGGCACCGGTTCGCGGATCGACGATCCGTGCACCGACTGCGACGGAAGCGGAGTGAAGGTCCGCGCACGCACCATCAACGTGCGGATTCCCGCCGGCGTCGAGGACGGACAACGCATCCGGCTCGCCGGACAGGGCGAGGCCGGGCGGCGTGGGGCCCCATCGGGTGACCTGTACGTCGTCGTGCACGTGACCCCGCACAAGCAGTTCACCCGCAGCGGCAATGACCTTCGGGTGCAGTTGCCGGTGCGGATCTCCGAACTCGTTCTCGGAGCGACTGTCTCGGTCCCGACGCTCGAGGGCTCGGTAGGGGTGAAGATCCCGCCGAACACCACCGACGGCCGCACCCTGCGGGTGCGTGGTCGCGGTGTGCCCAAACGGTCCGGCGGTGCGGGCGACCTGCTCGTCACCGTGAAGGTCGCGGTGCCGAACAAACTCGACGAGGCAGCGGTCGAGGCGATGCGCGCCTACGATCAGGCCGAGCGGGCAAGCGGTTTCGACCCGCGGGCGGACTGGGGGCGATGAGTGATGGCCGGTCAGAAGAACTTCGACGCCGACGGCGCGACCTTTCTGATCTCGGTCGCCGCCGAACTCGCCGGCATGCACGCGCAGACCCTGCGGACCTATGACCGTCTGGGGCTGGTCACCCCGCAGCGGACGAGTGGTGGCGGTCGCCGCTACTCGTCCCGAGACGTCGAACTCCTGCGGGAGATCCAGCGTCTCTCGCAGGAGGAGGGCGTCAACCTCGCGGGCATCAAGCGCATCATCGACCTGAGCAATCAGGTGGAGGCTCTCCAGCACCGGGTTCGCGAGCTCACCGACGAGGTGCAGGCGTCGCGGACCCGCCGCGGTGGCGAACTCGTCCCGGTGCCGCGCACCAACGCCCTGGTCGTATGGCAGCCGCGACGTAAGCGCACCACCGACTGACTCATCACACCCCTCGCCGGGCCCGACATCCGATCGGGCCCGGCGTCGTGGCGCCCGGGCGCAGTTTTCGACGCGAGCCGGTCGACGTGCGTAACGTTGACCGCATGGCTTCCGAACCCGTCACCACCGTCGACTCCGGTCCCCACAAGGTCTCGCGTCGGGTGGTGGTGAACGCCCCGGCCGCCGATGTGTTCGCGCTCGTGTCGAACCCCCATCGCCATCCCGAACTCGACGGCTCCGGCACGGTGCGCGACACCCCCGTCAGCGGGCCCGAGACATTGACCCGCGGCGCGCGTTTCAGCGTCGGGATGAAGCAGTTCGGCGTGCCGTACAAGATCACCTCGACCGTCACCGACTTCGAACCCGACCGGGTCGTCGAGTGGCAGCATCCGATGGGCCACCGCTGGCGGTGGGAGCTCGAATCGACCTCGCCGACCACCACCGCCGTCACCGAGACGTTCGACTACTCGACACTCCGGGTGCCGAAGGTCATGGAACTCATCGGCTACGACAAGAAGAACGGCAAGGGGATCGAGGGCACGCTCCGGGCGCTGGCGGCCCGGTTCGCCTGAACCCCGGCCGCAGATGGACTCCTCCGCCGACTCGCCGGCTCAGCCCGTCGTCGTCCTCGGCATCGTCGGAGCGCCCGGCCAGGCCATCGGTCTCGCGCGCAAACTCGTCGATGACGGTCTGACCGAACACGTCCAGACGACGTTCCCGGGCGCCCGATGGCAGATCGAACTCGTCGAGGCCGGACTCGTGCAGCCGCCGGCCGGCGACGCCGAGATCGTCGATGCCACGAGAGACCTTCTGCTCGAACGTGAATGGGACCTGGTGGTCCACCTGACCGACCTTCCGCTGCACGTCGGCAAGCGCCCGGTCGTGGCGCATGCCAACGCCGTGCACGGCGTCGCGGTCCTCTCGGTGCCCGCGCTCGGCGCGACCGGCGTGCGACAGCGGACCCGCGCGATCATCACCGGACTCGTCGGGCAACTCCTCGGCGCCGACGCCGACGACCTTCGCGAACACCAGAAGTCGCCGGCGCGATCGGCGTTGCGCCACCGTGTCCGTCAGCTCGGGACCGACGTCGACGACGAGGGCACCGCCTTCACCGCGCGCGTCCTGACGGGCAACCTGCGCCTGCTCACCGGCATGGTGCGGGCCAACCGCCCGTGGCGTCTCGCACTCGGCCTCACCCGCGCGCTCACCGGAGCGATCGCGGCCGGGGTCTTCGCGTTGGTGACCGCCGACATCTGGCTGCTCGCAGACACTTTCGGCGGGATTCGACTCACCGGTGTCGCGCTCGGATCCATCATCGCCATCACCGCGACGCTGATCATCGGTGCCGACCTCTGGGAACGCGGCTGCTCTCGACAGACGCGAGAACAGGTGGCGCTGTTCAACATCGTCACCGTGATCACGGTGGCCCTCGGTGTCGCAGCCCTCTACGCGGCACTGTTCGTGCTGTCCGCGCTCGGCGCGATGTGCCTCGTGGTGCCGGAGGTGTTCAGTTCGACCCTCGGACACCCGGCCGGCTTCACCGACTATCTGGAGGTCGCCTGGCTGACCTGCTCACTCGCGACCGTCGGAGGAGCCCTGGGGGCGGGCCTGGAAACCGACGAGGCGGTCCGCGTCGCCGCCTACACCCAGCATGCCGCCGAGCCGATCTGAGCAGTACACCGGACACGGTCGGGTGCCCCCCTCTACACGCCAGCCGCTAGGCTAGCGGGTCAGGACGCCGCAGCAGGCCGGCGACGGGAGGTGAACCATGTCCGAGGTACCGGGAACCGGTCCGTTGCCAGGGTTCGTGGTTCTGGGCATCTCCGTCGTCGACGACCAGATCAGCTCGGTGGTTCGTGACGCCGACGGACACATCCTGGCGAGCAACCTCGTGGACCTCCCCGACGCGTCGGCCGCCGGTGCCGAGGCCGCCATCGTCGAACTCGTCGACTCCGTCCCGGTGGAGGTCGATCGGATCGGCATCTCGGCGTCGCGTGCGGACGTCCGCGATCATCTGGCCCGGGTCTTCGCGCCGGGCGCGGCCACGGGGCCGTCCTGGAGCGACAAGGTCGTCGTCACCGGATACGCCGCGGCACTGGCCGAGATCGCCTGCACCTACTCGACCCGCGGCGGTGTGGTCGCCGTCGTCGACCTCGATCGCAACGCGGCACCCGCGGCCGGCACGACGCTGGCGACCGTCGACACCGCGTCGGGCGCGGTCCTCGGCACCGCCGACTTCGCGCCGGGTGAGATCGCCTCGGTCACCGACCCCGACGCCGCGTCGCGGCTCGCGACGACGGTCAGCGGGCTGCCGCGTGGTCGAGACGTCACCTCGGTGATCGTGGTCGGCCCGGGTGCGCAGCTCCCCGGGATCGCGCCGGCGTTCGAGTACGCGGCGCAGCGCCCGGTCACGGTCGCGGACAACCCGTCTCTCGCCTCTGCCCTCGGCGCGGCCGACGCCGCGGTGGTCGCGCCGGCCACGGCCGTCGCCACCCGGACGTCGACCGGTCGCCGCTGGTGGTTCGTCGGCGCCGCGATCGGTGCCGCCGTGTTCCTGGGTGCCGTCGGGATCACCCTGCTCCTGACCGCCGAGTCGAGCATCGCCGAACCCGCCGCCCCCGTCACGGTGACCGAGACGCCGGCGGCGGTCACCTCGACCGAACAGGCGACGGTCACCGAGACCGAGACGGCGACCGACGTCCGCACGACGACCGTGACGAGCACTCCCCGCCCGGTCACGCGGACGGAGACGGTGACCGAGTCGGCTGCCGAGACGGAGACCGTGACCGAGACCGAGACCGTCTACTCGGCTCCGGCCGGTGGCGAACCGAGTCTCGAAGTCCCCTGAGCGGCCCTAGAACACGGGGTCGTGCTGGATGCGGCTGGCCCGCACACCGGCGATGATGAGGGTGCGTCGGGTGTTCTCGATCATCTGGGGTGACCCCGCGATCAGGACCTGGCGGTCCTCCCAGTTGCCGGACCGGGCCACCGCGTCGGCGAGTGTGCCGATCTCGTGGTCGACACCGAGTTCGGCGGGCGTCGCCACCGCGTTGATCCACCACGGATCGGTCTGCTCTTCGGACACGGCGGTGACGCGCAGCCACGGATTGGTCGACGCGATGCGGCGCAGCACCGTCAGGTCGTACAGCTCGCCCGGGTAGCGCATCCCGTAGAAGATGTGCGTCTCCGGCGAGTCGGCGCGTGCGGACATCTCGATCAGCAGTGCGCGCAGGGGAGCGAGTCCGGTGCCGCCCGCGACCATCAGGACCTTGCTGTCGCGGTCGACGTGCAGCGTGCCGTGCCCTTGGGCGAGGGTCCACACGTCGCCGACGCTGGTCTCGCTCACGATCGCGGTGCTCACCGTTCCCCGGGGGACCGCGCGGACGTGGAACTCCAGTTCGCCCGCAGGGTTGGGCGGGATGGCGGGGGAGAAGTTGCGCCACTGCTTCGGCCACTGCGGGGTGTGCACCTCGAGGTACTGGCCCGTGTTGAACGTCAGCGGCGAATGGGCGAGGAGCCGGACGACCGCCAGGTCGCGGGTGATCCGGTACTTCTCGACGACTTCGGCGGTCCAGCGCGCGGGATGGGTCGCGCTCTCGGCGGCGCCCCGCATCACCCCGGTCACCAGCATCATGGCCTGCGAGATGGTCTGTTCGGTCTCGGCGTCCCAGTAACCGGCCATGAGGCTGCCGAACTCGCCCATCAGGGCCGCGTACATCACGTGGTAGTGCTCGGGCTCGACCCCGAATTTGCGATGGTCGCGTCCGAGCTGCGCGAGGAACTCCACGAGTTCGGCATGACCGGACTCGGCCGGGATCGCTTCGAGGACATGGTCGATGACGCGATGGAAGGCTATCCGCTGGGCGGCCATCGACACACCGAACAGCTCCCGCAGGTCGGGGTCGATCGCGAACATCCGGGTGTAGACGTTGGTGACGAACCGGTCGGGCTGCCGATTGACTGCCGTCCGCAGCTGATGCAGCGCATGGCGCGAATGTGTCGCCATATCGAAAAGATCACACCTCCGTCGCGGCTCGTTTCCCCACCCGGTTCAAGAGACCCACACTAGTCCTTCGGTGCGTCCGAATTCAGGATCCGGCATCGTATGTCGAGCGGTTGTGAGGTGTGGCAAGGTACCGGTATGACGTCCCTCGAAGGGGTCCTCACGGGCATCGTTGATGCCCATGTGCAGCACTGGAACCCGCGGCGCACCCCATGGGCGGCCACGCGCGCGTCGAGGCTGTACGGGTTCGTCCCCACATTGGGCGACCGGGTTTTCCCCCTCATCGTCTCCCGCGCCGACCGCGAGTACATCCTGACCCCGCGCACCGTCGCCCGGGCCTACGAGCCGCGACAGTACGCCACCGACGCGGCGCTGGTCCCGACCGTGGTGGGAGTGCCCATCGACACGGTCGTCCACGTCGAGTCGCATTGGCGTCGCGAGATCCCCGACGCCACGGGGCCCCCGGTGGACAGCACCGCGGTGGAGGAGACGCGGTACCTGGAGAGCCTGCCTTTCGGCCAGGCCGGCACCCCGCGTCTCGGCGCGATCATCTCGCACGGCGACCCGCGGACCCGGACTTTCGCGGACATGCTCGACGAGCAGTTCGCGGCGTCGTCGCGATTCCGCGGCATCCGCATCGTCGCGTCTCGGCATCCCGATCCACGTGTCCGCGACGGCGGGGACACCGACAACCTGCTGTCCTCGACGTCGTTCCTGGAGGGATTCGCCGAGCTCGCGAGCCGCGGTCTCGTCTTCGAGGCCTCGGTGTACTCACACCAGCTCTACGACGTCATCCTGCTGGCGCGGGAGTATCCGGAGACGACGATCATCCTGGACCACTTCGGCATACCGGCCGGGGTCTTCGGCCCGGTGGGTATGCGGACCGGCGCGACAGCCGCTGCGCGCGCGGACATCTGGCGGCTGTGGCGCGAACGGATGACGACCCTCGCGAACTACCGCAACGTGGTGGTCAAGCTGTCCGGTCTGGCGATGCCCATCCTCGGCTATGGCCACGAGCGGTGGGGCAACATCGGTGGTCAGGCCACTCTCGCCGAGATGATCGGTCCGTTCGTCGAGCACGTCATCACCCATTTCGGGTCCGATCGCATCATGTTCGGGACCAACTACCCGATCGACCGGCCCAACGCCGCGATCGACGTCCTCGTGGGCGCACTCCTCGACTGCGTGTCCCAGTGGGGGTCCGAGGCGTTGCGAAAGGTGTTCCGCGACACAGCGGTTCGCGTGTACGCGATCGACGGTCCGAGGAGCTGACCGCTCATCGGGTCCGTGGCCACCACGCCGAGCGCTTCTCCGGTTCCGGCACGGGCACGTCGCGCATGAGCCGGTTCAGGATCTCCACGAGTTCCGTGCACGAGGAGTACCGGTCCTCGGGAGACTTCGCCAGGGCCTTGGCGAAGATCGAGTTCATCGCCGACGGCAGCCATGGCCGGCGTCGGGTGAGTTTCGGCGGGTCGTCGTTGAGGTGCGCATAGGTGATCGCGAAGGCGGTGTTGCGTGGATACGGCGGTGTACCGGTGATGAGTTCGACGAGCGTGCAGGCAAACGCGTAGAAATCGGTTGCCGGCGTGAGTTTCTGCGCCTGCAGGAGTTCGGGCGAGGCGTAGCCGATGGAACCCTGTACGCGGCCGTTGCGCGCGAGTGGCCGCGTGTCGTCGAGGAATTGGGCGATCCCGAAGTCCGACAGGTAGGCGTCGACCGGACCGGCGCCGTCCGATCGTGGGCCGGGGGTGCGGGACAGGAGGATGTTCGCGGGTTTGACGTCGCGGTGCAGGATGTCCTGGGCGTGCGCATGGTCGAGTGCATCGGCGATCTGCGCCGCCACACGCAGGACGGTGTCCATGTCCGGCTCGTCGCCACGTTCCGGGATGAGTGCGGTCGCGGCCGGTCCGCCGATGTACTGCATGGTCAGCCACATCGACGGCAGGTGCCGCGGGCCGAGCGATCCGCGCGGTGGCTCGATCTCACCGTGCGAGAGCATGCGCACGATGTGGGGATGGTCCAGCAGCGACGCGATGCCGAATTCTCGCTCGAAGCGCTCGCGGACCCGCGCGTGGTCGGAAGCGTTCGGGTGCAGGACCTTCAGCGCGACGGACCCGTCGCGTCGGTCGTGCCGAAGGTCCGACGGGTCCCCGTCGCTGCCGGTGCGATGGACCCGGAACACATCCGCGCTCGCCCCGCCACCGAGGAATTCGTCGATGGTGAAGCCGGCCACGCTCTCGCCAACCTCGAACACGCTTCTCACAGTAGATGCGTCGACGGACCCGCGGCGGGAACCGGCGGGGTCAGCGAGCCGGTGTCAGGCGGAAGATCGGGAATCGGCGGCCCTGAGCGGTCTCGGTGTACTTCAGGAACTGCTCGGAGGCCTCGATGAACTTCTGCCACGCCGGTTCCCAGTCGTCGCCTTCGACTTCGCTCACCGCGGTGTCCAGACGCTCGATGCCGTTCTCCGACGGTGCCTCCACGGCGACCGACTCGGGGTGGGCACGGAGATTGTGCACCCAGTCCGGGGTCTTCGGCGAGCCGGCGAACGACCCGATGATCAGCCAGCTGTCGCCGTCGGGAAGCGCGAACAGAGGACTGATCCGCGGCTCGGCGGATTTGGCGCCCAGCGTGTGCAGGAGCACGAGATTCTTGCCGAAGCCGGCGGTCTCGACATGGCCGTTGTTGGATCGGAACTCGTTGATGACGGTCGCATTGAAATCGTTCACGACGTCCATTGTTCCGGTACGGGGTGAGTCCGGCCATGTTTCCCAGTGCAAACCGTGGTCGTCGGCCCGGCGAATACTCTGAACAGATGAGTGCCGACCCGAGTTCGCTCGCCGATTCCCTCCCCGACGGCATGGTGGTCACCGACGCCGACATCCTGGCCGGCTACCGGCAGGACCGCGCCGCCGACCCGACGGCGGGCACTCCGCTCGCACTGGTGCGGCCAACGACCACCGAACACGTACAGATCACCGTCCGCTGGTGCGCGGCCAATGGTGTCCCGATCATCACGCGGGGTGCCGGCACCAGCCTGTCCGGAGGATCGACGGCGGTGGACGGCGCGATCATGCTCTCGACCGAGAAGATGCGCGACATCGAGGTCGACCCGGCGACACGGACCGCGGTCGTCCAACCCGGCCTGTTCAACTCGGAGGTGAAGGCGGCGGCCTCGGCTCATGGGCTCTGGTACCCGCCGGACCCCTCGTCGTTCGAGATCTGCTCGATCGGCGGGAACGTCGCCACCAACGCCGGCGGGCTGTGCTGCGTGAAGTACGGCGTCACCACCGATTACGTCCTGGGTCTGCAGGTGGTGCTGGCCGATGGACGCGCGGTCCGGGTCGGGGGCAAGCAGCTCAAGGACTCCGCAGGCCTGCCGCTGACCAAACTGTTCGTCGGGAGCGAAGGGCTCCTCGGGATCATCACCGAGGTCACCCTGCGGCTCCTGCCGCCGCAGGGTCCGGCGAGCACCGTTGTCGGAGTGTTCGGTTCGGTGCACGAGGCCAGCCGGGCCGTCTTGGCAGTGACCGCCGAGATCCGTCCGGCGATGCTCGAGTTCATGGATTCGGTCGCCATCAACGCCGTCGAGGACCTGATGCGGATGGGCCTCGACCGAGAGGCCGGCGCCCTTCTCGTCGCCCAGTCCGACGCCCCGGGTGCCGCCGGCGCGGCCGAGGTCGAGTTCATCCAGAAGGCTTTCGAGAGCAACGGTGCGGGGGAGGTCTTCGCGACCGACGATCCCATCGAGGGCGAGGCATTCACCGCCGCCCGACGTGCGGCGATCCCGGCCGTGGAGAAGCTGGGATCGTTGTTGCTCGAGGACGTCGGCGTGCCGTTGCCGTCCCTGCCCGATCTCATCGACGGCGTGGCGGAGATCGCCGCCGACAATCGGGTGATGATCTCGGTGATCGCCCACGCGGGCGACGGCAACACGCATCCGCTGATCGTGTTCGACCCCGCCGACCCGGCCGAGGCGCAACGCGCGCAGGTCGCGTTCGGCCAGATCATGGACCTCGCGATCCGGTTGGGCGGCACCATCACCGGCGAGCACGGTGTGGGACGCCTGAAGAAGGGCTGGCTGCCCGACCAGGTGGGATCCGACGTCATGGAACTGACGGCGCGGATCAAGCAGGCTCTCGACCCCGACGGTCTGCTGAATCCGGGGGTGCTCCTGTAGCCGGCCCGAAGGTGGGGCGGCCCGCCACCACGTAGGTGCCGCGCCCAGCGGCCTTGGCGTCGAACAGCGCGTCGTCGGCGACCTCGAACTCGTGCCGGATGAACGCGTTGGCGTCGGCAGAGGACATGTGGCCCGCCGGGGTGACACCGACGGCGATGCCCAGGCTGACGGAGGCCGTCGCGCCTTTCCGGGTGGTGATGAGCTGCGTGCGGATGCGTTCGGCGAGAGCCCGCACCGAGGTCTCGTCCGCGAGCGCCGCGATCGCGAACTCGTCGCCGCCCAACCGCGCGACGATGGCCTGTCCGTCCGTCGCCCCCTGCAGGATCGCCGCGACGCGCTCGAGGACGTCGTCGCCGGTCGCGTGGCCGTGCTCGTCGTTGATGCCCTTGAATCGGTCGACATCGGCGGTGAGGAGGGCGAACGGGCGGGCGGGGCTGCGTCGGAGCATCGTCGCCGTCGCGTAGAGGAATCCGCGGCGATTCAACAAACCGGTCAGCGAATCGGTGTTCGCCATGATCAGCTGATGTTTCAGCGAGCGCTGGAAGTCGGAGGTGTAACTGCGATGAAGAGCCGTCGTGCCATTGGTGACGACCAATAGCGCAAGCGTCGTGAACACCACACTGAGAATGGGGGTGCCATTCGACCACGAGAGGATTCCCAGGGCGCCGACGGCAATGCTCGAGTAGATCATGTGCGCGTACGCGACCGGGCTCCGTACGAAATGAGCCACATATGAACCGACGACCGCGAAGATCGCCGCGCAGAACTGGGCGAGGGTGATGTCGGTGATGGCGAGGAGGGCCACGGTCAGCACGGCGTCGGCCCACAGGACGAATGCGGTGTTGAATCCTCTGAGCGAGGACTGCTTGGTCCACCAGATCACCCCGAGGTGGACCCGGCTGACGGCGAAGGCCATCGGGATCGTCGTGGCCACGGCGATGCCGAGCGCGATCGAGCGCGGGGCGGAACCCTGCGTGCCGCTCGGTGTGAAGAGCGCGATGGTCCCGAGAATCCCGCAGACGGCGACCAGCACGGAGATGGTGATCCGGACGTGCCGTTCGCGCATTCGCACCTGTTTGAAGACGTGGTCGGCGTCGTCGTAGAGGTGGCGGTGTCCGGTGATCTCGCCGGTCATCGGCCCGTGCCGAAGTGCCCGGAACCGCACTGTTCGGCGCGCGTCGGGCCCCTCGTGTTCCGGGTGGTCGATGGCCGCGTCCTCTTTCTCACTCACGACGCGCGTGTGCGCGCCTGTGTGCGAGGCAGAAATCACCGGACACACGTTACGGAGTTTAGAGGACGATTAAAGATCGTTTCATCTCCCGAATTCCGCGATATGACCCGACGGAGTGAAAGATGTAAGAATCGGCAGAATCGCCGTCGATCTGATGTGCGCTGAGAAGGCCATGCCAATCGGGCCCGATCGGCCGCTTCCTGCTGGGGTCCTCCCGTCCCCTCCGCGGGAGGGACCCCAGCAGGTAGTCCATGTGCGATGTGGCCGGCGCACTCGCGGCCTCGCAGGAATCAGCATATGGGCTCGATGGTCAACCTACAATCACATCAATCGGGATAACTGACAGGAGATGGTTGATGAATGGTCCCGGGGAGCCCGGACTACGCGATATCGACCTCCGACGACTGCGAATGTTCGTCGTGGTGATGGAGGCACCGAGTCTTCGTGTCGCCGCGGATGACCTGTTCATCAGTCAACAAGCGCTCTCGTCGGCCATCCGCGAACTCGAGCGCCACCTCGGTGTCGAGCTCTTCTCACGGTCACGTCGGAGCCTGACGCCGACCCCCGCCGGGGAGGCGCTCTACCGCGGGGCGGTTCCGTTGCTGGCCGGCGGCGAGCAACTCGCGACCCAGGTCAGGCGGGTGGACGCCGGTGCACCCGCCCCGTTCGTCATCGGACATGCGCCCGACCTTGCGCCCTCAGAGGTGTTCCGGATCATCGAGCCGGTGGTCCTGGCCGACTCGACGGTGCCGATCACCGTCCGGCCGGTCTTCGCCGAGCTGATCCGCGACGAGCTGCTGTCGGGGGCGATCGACATGGCCCTCGGCCGAGGAGTGGCCGCGCCGCCGGACATGGCGACGACCATCGCCACGCAGCACGAACTGCGCCTCGCGGTGCGGGCCGACCATCCGCTCGCCGAGCACGACCGGGTCGACATGGCGGACCTCGCCGACTACGACATCGTGGTGTGGGGTCCGGAGCACGAGTACGAGTACACCGACATGCTCGTCGGCATGTGCCGGCGCGCGGGATTCGAGCCGCGCATCATCCTGTCGACCCTGCTGGGAACCCCACCGCACACCGCGGTGATCGCCCATCCCAAGGCATGCGCCTTCGTGACCAACGAACCGGGATGGATCTACGTCAACCGCATCCGGATCGTCGAATTCAACGACCCGCCCTTCGCGCCGGTTCGCGCGATGTGGTTGCCGAACACCTCGTCGACGCTGCGGCGCCAGATCCTCGCGGCGGCCGAGAACTCGCTGTGAGTGAGTAGCGCGCCTGTGGGGGCCGCCTCAGCCGTCGGCGGCAACTCAGTGCCGCCTGAGGATCGCACCCAGGTCGGCGCCGGCAGGAAGGGCGCCGTATTCGAGGCTGCGGTCGGGCCCCAGGCGCGCGGCGATGAACGCACCGGCGACCGCGGCGGGGCTGTGCCGGACGAGAAGTGACGCCTGCAGGGCCAGGGCCATGGCCTCGACGGTGGACCGTGCCCGCCGCTGGGCGTCGGCGGGTTCCATACGGGAGAGTTCGCGGAGCTGGTCGCGCAGGTGGTCGAGATGGGCGTCGAGGGTGCGATCCGCGCCGCGCGCGAGCGAGATCTCGGCATCGAAGGCGGCGATGGACTCGGGTTCGCGAGTCATGGCCCGCAGGACATCGAGGGCGATGACGTTGCCAGAACCCTCCCACACCGCCATCACCGGCTGCTCGCGGTAGCGCATGGCGAGCGGGAAGTCCTCGGTGTAGCCATTGCCACCCAGGCATTCCAGGGACTCGTAGGCATGATGGGGGCCGCGTTTGCAGATCCAGTACTTCGCTACGGCGGTGGCGAGTCGGCGGAAGGCCCGCTCCTGCGGGTCGGCGTCCTCGTCGTGCGCGCGAGCGAGTCGGATCGCGGTGGTGGTCGCGGCCTCCGATTCCAGTGCGAGATCGGCCAATACGGCGGTCATCGCGGGCTGATCGGCCAGTGTCGCGCCGAATGCGCTGCGGTGCCGCGCGTGCCAGACCGCCTCGGCCACGGCCTGGCGCATGCCCGCAGCCGAACCGAGGACGCAGTCGAGTCGGGTCTGCGCGACCATCTCGATGATGGTGCGCACGCCGCGGCCGGGCTCGCCGATCATGATCGCGACTGTCCCGTCCAGTTCGATCTCGCTCGACGCGTTGGATTTGTTGCCCAGTTTGTCCTTCAGGCGCTGGATGCGGAAGACGTTGCGGGTGCCGTCGGGCAGGATGCGCGGGAGCAGGAAGCACGAGAGCCCCTCGCCACCCGCGCCCTGCGCCTGTGCGAGGACGAGGAAGGCGTCCGACATCGGGGCCGAGCAGAACCACTTGTGCCCGGTCAGCAGGTATTCCGCGCCCGGGCCGCCGGGGCCCGCCGGAATCGCGACCGTCGTGTTGGCGCGCACGTCGGAGCCGCCCTGCTTCTCGGTCATCGACATGCCGAAGATCGCCGAGCTCTTGTCGGCGGACAGGTCGGGGGAGTAGGTGCGCGACAGCGCTTTCGGCACCCACTGGGCGGCGACGTCGGGCTGCAGCTCCAGCGACGGGATCACCGCGTGGGTCATCGACACCGGGCAGGCGTGACCCGGTTCGATCTGGCCGAAGAGCATGAACGCCGCGGCGCGTACGACGTGCGAACCCGGTTGCGGGTCCGCCCAGCACCGGGTGTGGGAACCATGGGCGATCGATGCGGAGATGATGCGGTGGTAGGCCGGGTGGTACTCGACCTCGTCGATGCGGTTGCCCCATCGGTCGAAGGTCCGCAGCACCGGGGTGACGGTGTTCGCGAGATGGGCGTCGTGCTTGAAGGATTCGCTTCCGACCAGCGCTCCGATCTCGCGGAGCTCGGCGTCGCCCCACGCCGCGTCGTGGCGCGTGACCGCTTCGCGGAGCACGGTATCGAGTTCGTACTCGTTGACGTCGACCCGCGGGGCCGACTGGTTGAACACCTCGTGGGTGAGATGCGGTTGCGGCCGAACGGAACTCGCGGACCGGGTCATCATGCCTCCTGTGCTGCGTGTGATGTCGTGTCTGTGCCGACCGGGCGGAGCGGACTGTCCAGGACCTCGTCGGGGATCTGCAGATTGGTGAAGACGACGGCGACGGCGTCGGTGAGGCGATAGCCGAAATCGACACCGGTGGCGGACTTCTGGACCGCAAGGCCGAAGATCGCCGACCAGAAGGCCCGGGCCTCGACGTCGATCCCGGCGCGCAGTTGCCAGCCGGTGCGGACGAGCGTGGACAGCAGGGCCTCTTCACCGCGCTCATGGAGCAGGGTGAGGGTGTCGGTGATGAGCGGACGCAGGTCGGTGCGCCGTGCGACGAGGAGCATCGCGGTGGCGAAGAGTTCCACGTCCCGTGCGCACGGACCGAGCAACGTTCCCACGAGCGTGTTGGTGTAGTCGCGGACCGTGGCGGCGCCGGCTGCCGCTTCCTCTGCGCGTCGGCCGGCCCGGAGTACGCCTGCGCTCGCGACTTCGACGAACAGCTGCTCTTTGGAACCGAAGTAGTACGTGACCTGATTCGGGTAGGCGTCGGCGCGTTGACAGATCTGCGCCACGGATGCCGACTCGCCGTGCTCGGCGAACACCTCGGCGGCAGCACGGAGCAACGACTTGCGCGTGGCCTTGCCGGCTTCTCGCGTGGCGCGTCCGGTGGTGGGCATTCGCATCCTCGTCGTCTGGCAGTGTTTGTATGACAAACAATAAAGTGTCGACCTGGGTCCAGGCAAGGGTTTACCTGCTGGCGGCCGCGGCGGCGGGGATGGCCTCAGCCGCCGTCGAGTGTGCTGACCTGCACGTACGACTCGACGCCGGGTCGCGAATGGCTCTCATCGTCACCGCGAAGCGGCCGTGCCGCTGTGCGAAGAGGATCTCCGACGGGCGGTGGGTCACCACGGTGAGCCCGTCTCGGTGCGCGTGCTGACCGACCGTGCTGCCGACCTCACCGGCGTGGTGTCCGGTCTGCAGGCTCGAGACGCGCATCGTCGACTCCGACGGCCGCCACGCACTCGATCGCGTCAGGCGTGTCGTTCCATGGCGGTACAGTACATCGACTTTCGACGTGCTCCGCGTAATGTGTGCTGGTCGGCAGGCGCGTGAGCAGAGGCGGGATGACATGGAAACAACAAGTGCGGCAGACACACTCCGTCGGTGGGCGCTCGACGAAGAGCTGAAGTCCCGAGTCATGGCCGATCCCGCGCTCGCCGAAGGTGCGCGGCGGATCGCCGAACGGTACACCGCGGGAGAAGATGTCGACTCGGCGATCCGCGCCGGGGAGCGCGCGGTGGAACGCGGACACCTGGTGAGCATCGAGTACACGGGTGAGAGCGTGCGCGACGCCGCCGAAGCGACCGCGGCCACGGAGGTCTTCGTCTCCGTCGCCGAACGCATCGGTCGGACCGGTCTGCCGTCGACGGTCTCCGGCGACCTGTCGCACATCGGACTTCTCGTCTCCGGAGATCTGGTGCGGGACAACGCTGCCCGTTTGGCAGAGGCGTGCGCCGCGGTCGATTCCGTCTTCATGATCTCCGCCGAGGGATCGGACCGGACCGATCGGGTTCTCGAGGTCTACGACTGGCTGTCGCATCGGTACGACAACGTGGGCATCACCCTGCAGGCCAGGCTCCATCGTTCGGACGAGGACGTGGATCGACTACTCGCCGCCGGCGGCCGGGTCAGGCTCGTCAAGGGTGCGTACCTGGAGGCCGAATCGGAGGCCCTGCCCCGGGAGGACCCGGAGTTGCCCAAGCGTTTCGAACGACTGGCGCGCCGCATCGTCGACGGCGGTGGCTCGCTCACCCTCGCGACGCACGACGACGCGCTGTTGACTCATGTCCTGGGGTCTGTGGACGCCGCCGAGTCCGTCGAGGTCGAGATGCTGATGGGTCTGGGGACCGACCTGCTGGACCGGTTGGCGACGGACGGGATCGCTACGCGCGAATACTGCATCTTCGGCTCGGAATGGTGGTTGTACGTGCTGAACCGCATCGCCGAAGACCCGACGCGGGTCTTTCAGGCTCTCGTCGACCTCGGACGCGGGCCGATCAGCCCGCCGGCCAGCGCTCGGTGATGAGCTCGACCATCTGGTCGACCCAGGCGTCGTCGAGTGCGGCGTCGCTACGGATGAGGATGCGGAAGATCGCGGTGCCAGCAACAACCTCTGCGAGCATCGGCAACCGGTCATCGTCCCGGCGTTCCTGGCCGAAGCGGGACTCGAAGGCGGTGAGGTCGCCGGCGAGCCGGGCGATCATCTGACTGTGCACCTCGGGTGAGGCGACGGTGTCGGCGATCAGGCCGGGGAGTGCCACGCGCACCTCGGGCCGGTTGAACATCGCGCGCACGATCTCGACGAGTGCCCGGATGTCTTGGCGGACATCTCCCGAACCTGTTGGCGGATCGAGTGTCTCGGCCGACAGCACCGCCTCGTGCACGAGCTCGGCCTTGCCCGACCATCGCCGGTAGATGGCGGCCGTCGTCGTACCCGCGCGTGCGGCGATGGCCGACAGGGACAGCGCCGGATAACCGGTCTCGAGGATCAGCTCGCGGGTGGTCGCGATGATCGCGGCGTCGATCCTCCCGTCGCGGGGCCGCCCGGGCGTCGAGGGTTTGCGCCTCTTGTCTTCCCTGTGCCCATCTGCTGTCATGAGATACATCCTAATTTCAATACAGTGTGCATCGTATTTGAGGGAGAGTTCGTGAAGCTGAGTCCGCTCGACGAGTACCCGATCCATCAGACACCGGCCCCGATCACCTGGCCGGCGAGCTCCGACCGCAATGTCTACGACCGTTCGTACTTCAACGTGCTGGACCGCGAGGGCCGCTTCATGGTGCTGACCGGCATCGGGTATTACCCCCGGCTAGGGGTCAAGGACGCCTACTTCGTCGTCCGCCGCGGCGACACTCAGACAGCGGTGCACCTGAGCGACGCCATCGACGACGACCGGCTCCACCAGCACGTCAACGGCTATCGCCTCGACGTGGTCGAGCCACTGCAGGAAGTCCACCTCACGCTGTCGGAGACCGAGGGCATCTCCGCCGACCTGACCTGGCGCGGACTCTTCCCCGCGGCGCTGGAGAAACCGCACGAGATGCTGACCGAACGCCGGGTCACCTTGGAGGCGTGCCGGTTCGCGCAGGTCGGATCGTGGCAGGGGTGGATCGACATCGACGGCGAGCGCCTGAGCGTCGATCACGACAGCAGTGTGGCGAGCCGGGACCGGTCCTGGGGCATCCGTCCCGTCGGTGAGCCCGAACCGGCCGGGAGGCCGGACGCCGCATTCCGCGGAATGTGGTGGCTGTACCTGCCGCTGGCCTTCGACGACTTCCAGTTGTTCCTGATCCTGCAGGAGGATCCGGACGGGCATCGCAGCCTGTACGACTGCACGCGGCGCTGGCGGGACGGTCGCGTCGAACATCTCGACGGTGTGCGCGTGACCATCCATTACACGCCCGGGACCAGGATTCCGCACGGTGCACACATCGACTTCCTCAACCGCGCCGGGGACCGGACAGAACTCGACGTCGAGTCGAAGTTGTTCGCTCCCATCGCCTTCGGGTCCGGTTACGGTGGTGACTCGTCGTGGGCGCACGGCACATGGAAGGAGGGCGCGTTCGCCGAACGCGTCACCTTCGACCTCACCGACGACGAGGTCATGGCCCGTGCACCCTTCAGCCTCATCGATCACGTCGGATCGGCTGTGTGCACCGAGCCCGACGGCACCGTCCGACAGGGGGCCGGATTGTTCGAGCACGGCGTCATCGGCCCGCACCACCCGTCGGGATTCTCCGACTGGACCGACGTGGTCGGATAGGGCGCCCGATGAAGGTCATGACGGCGTTGTTCAACCCGACCGGTGCGGTCGATCGCGCGAGGGCGCTGCAGGAGGCCGGCGCGTCCGGTGTGTTCACCTTCGAAGGTCCGCACGACGTGTTCACCCCGCTCGTGCTGGCGTCGGCGGTGGAGGGCCTGGACATCATGTCCAACGTCGCGATCGCGTTCCCGCGCAACCCGATCCAGCTCGCGCACCAGGCGAACGACCTGCAGCTGCTCAGCGAGGGACGCTTCATCCTGGGGCTCGGCACGCAGGTGCGCGCCCAGATCGAGAAGCGCTACGGCGCCGAGTTCGACCGTCCGGTCGAGCGGATGAAGGAGATGGTCGGCGCCCTGCGGGCCATCTTCGCGACCTGGAATGACGGCGAGCGCCTGGACTTCCGGGGTGAGTACCACCGGCACACCCTGATGACCCCCACGTTCGTCCCGGGGCCGAATCCGTACGGACCCCCGCCGATCTATCTGGGCGCGTTGGGTCCTCGGCTCACCCGGGCCACCGCCGAGGTCGCCGACGGCCTGCTGGTGATGCCGTTCGGGTCGAAGCGGTTCCTGCACGGCACGACGCTGCCCGCCGTACGCGACGGTCTCGCGGCGGCCGGTCGCAGCGAGGACGACTTCGAGGTGGTGCCCGAGATCATCGTGTCCGTGGCGCCGGGCGCCGGGAGCGCAGCGAGCGGGCCCAATGTGTCGGGCGCCGGGAGCGCAGCGAGCGGGCCCAATGTGCCGGGCGCCGGGAGCGCAGCGAGCGGGCCCAATGTGTCGGGCGCCGGGAGCGACGACCACGCGTCGACACGGATGCTGTTGGCGTTCTACGGTTCCACCCCGGCGTACCGTCCGGTGCTCGATGCGCACGGATGGGGAGACCTGCAGCCCGAACTCAACGCGATGTCCAAGCAGGGGCGCTGGCAGGAGATGGCCGGACTCATCGACGACGAGATGCTCCACACCATCGCGGCCTGTGGCACGCCGGCCGAGATCGCCGCACACATCCGCGACCGGGTCGACGGTGTGTCGGACCGGATCTGCCTCTACCAGCCGGGCCCCATCGGCGTCGAACCGCTCGCCGAGATCGTCGACTCCCTGACCGGTGGCGCGAGATGAGTTCGGCGACGGTCGAGTTCGAGGACATCACCGACGACCGGTACGGCGGCAAGGCGGCCGGTCTCGCGCGCTTGCGACGACTGGGACTGCCGGTGCCCGCAGGCTATGTCATCACCTGTGTGTCCTCCGGGACGCGCGACGTCGACACAACACGATTCGACGAGATGGTCGCCGCCGGATCGACACCGGTCGCGGTTCGGTCCTCGGCGGTCGGGGAGGACGGGGCGGACCAGTCCTTCGCCGGTCAGTACGACACCGTACTGGGAGTCGACTCCGTCGACGCGCTCGTCGCCGCGGTCCGCGCCTGCGCCGACTCGGTGCACTCACGACGCGCATCGTCGTACAGCGGGAATTCCGCGGCCACCATGAACGTGGTGGTCCAGCAGATGGTCGATGCCCGCGCCGCCGGGGTGGTGTTCACCGCGGACCCGACGTCCGGGCGCCGGGATCTGATGGTCATCGACGCCGTCGCCGGACTCGGCGAGTCGCTCGTCGACGGGACAGCGGCTCCCGATCACTTCGTGCTCGATGTCGGCGGTGCCGTCATGGTGCAGGAAACTGTTGCGGCGCCGGTCTTGTCGGCCGCGGAGATCGGCGACATCCGTGCCGGTGCCCGCCGGGCGGAGCAGGAGTGGGGCCGGCCGATGGACCTCGAGTGGGCCATCGACGAATCCGGGGAACTCTGGTGGCTGCAGGCACGGCCGATCACGACGCTGCCCGGGGACCTCGACGAGATGGACTCGCCGGTGGCCGGTGCCGACCACGTCTACACACGATGCAACATCGGCGAGATGATGCCGGGCGCCTTCTGTCCCCTGACCGCGTCGGTCTCCGGCTTCGCGATCGACTATGCGATGCAGATGGTGCAGGTGGTCGCGAGGGCACAGGAGAGCTACGAGAAGCCCTGGCTCCAGGTCGGCTACTTCTACGGGCACATGTTCCTGAACCTGACCGAGGGCACGGCACTGAGCTCCGGCATCATCGGCAACTCGCTCGAACAGTTCTCCATGTCGATCTGCGGCCGTGTGATCGACGAGCTGACACCCAAACCGCCGCAGCCGTTTCGGCGGAAGCTCGGGAACACGATCCGGCTCACGTCACATGCCCTGTCGGTGGGCCCGGCGATCCGGCGGCTGCCCGCTGAGATCGCGGCGTTTCCGGTGCCGACGAGCCGCGATCCGCGGGTTGTGTTCCAGCAGCTGGAGGCCGGTGTCGAGCAGTACTGCGATGCGACGTTGACCCATGTGCGCTCGTCGTCGCGCGCCGCGGTGGCGGCCAACGTCCTCGAGAGTGCCCTGGTCCGACAGGCGGTGAAGGACGGGCGCACCGAGGATGACGGCAAGGCGCAGGCCGCGCGACTCATGGCCGGTGCGTCGGAGGTCGAGAGCGCCATGATGCTCGCGGAACTCGACGCGGTCGTCCACGCCATCGCGGCCGACCCCGCGGTTGCCGGGGAATTCCTCGCTGCAGTACCGGATGACGCGGTGATCGCCCTGCGGTCCGCCTCCGGTGACGCCGGTCACGCGCTGCGGCGTTTTCTCGAACGGCACGGTCACCGCGGATACCGCGAACTGTGCATGCGCGACCCGTCCTGGGCCGACGACCCCGGCGGCCTGGGCGCGATGATGCAGGTGATGGTGCGGTCTGCGCTCGACCCCGTCACTCGGAAGTCGGCCCCGACCGCCGTCGACGAAACGCCGCCCGCCGCGATCAGGCTTCTCGCCCGCCTGGCACAGGGCGGTGCACGCGGGCGCGAGGAGACGAAGTCGCGGATGGCGCTGATGGCCCATGCGCTCAAGCGGGGCTACCGTCATCTCGGCCGCGTCCTGACCGAGACCGGCCGGTTGCCCGACGCCGACCTCGTCTTCTTCTTCGACCGCGCCGAGCTGAAGCTTGTCGTCGGGACCGGCGACATCGCCGACCTCGTGCAGCGGGCCCGAGGTCGTCGAGAAGCGTTGTCGTTCCAGGACTCCCTCGAGTTCGACGACGTGTCCGTGGGACGACCGTCCCCGCGCGTGGCCGCTCCGCCGCGCGGTGGCTCCGGCGACCGGATCGTCGGCCGACCCGCTGGGCGGGGCAGCGTCGAAGGTTTGGTGCGCGTGGCGAAGTCGATCGTGGAGGCGCGCGAGGTCCAGCGTGGCGAGATCCTCGTCGCGCCCGTCACCGATGTCGGTTGGACACCGTATTTCACCGTCATCGGCGCGCTCGTCACCGACATCGGTAGTTCGGTGTCGCACGGTGCTGTGGTTGCCCGCGAGTACGGGCTGCCGTGCGTCGTCAACACCCTGGTGGCCACCCAGGTGCTGCGGACCGGCGACCGGGTGCGGGTCGACGGCGATCGCGGAATCGTCGAGCGGATCGAGAGTCGTTGACTGCCAGGGACACGCGGGGGATCGCGACCCGCCGGACGGTTCAGCGGCATCGCGCCAGGTTGGTGTGTGAGTCCTTTCGGTTGCCACCGAGACCCCGGCCGGCCCCGGTGATCCCGCCCGACGGTTTCATAGCGTCACGTCAAAACAACGCCAGCCGCGTCCCGGTGTGAACGAAGCCGATCTGCCTGGTCCATGCTGAGGCGAATTGCGTTCTGCGCGTTGGGTGGCAGCTTCGGTAGCAGCTCAAGCACGCGTTCGCGGTGACGGG
>NZ_LIYC01000050.1:0-31172 GCF_001418765.1 Gordonia sp. HS-NH1 | reverse complement strand
GACCGCGGTGATCTCGGCGGTGCCGTCGCCATGGTTCTCGGTCCACACGCCACGGTTGTCGAGCGCTTCGCGGCGCCGTTCGCGGACCGCGTCGGCATCGTGACCGAAGACCAGACGGTCGATCATGTCGCGCAGACCCGACGTCGACCACGACCCGCCCCGACCGCGTAGCAAGTCGGCGATCGCTTCGTCGAGAACCTCGATGATCCGGCGACTGTCGGGGTCGTCGGGATCGAGATGGTGATCGTCGGACACCAGGTGGGTTCGGCTGATGATCTCGCGGATCTGGTGCGGGGCGATGATGCCGTCGCGCAACGTCTCCAACACCCGCGGTAGCCGATCACGAAGACACAGCGCGTCGTCGACCAGCGCCGCCGCACGGTAGCGGGTGATGCCCGCTTCGCGGGCCACCCGGGCGACGATGTCGCCGAATCCATCAGAGACATAACTGGAACCGGTCGGGGTCAACAATCGGTCACACAGCACCAGGATCGTCTGATAGCGGCACCACGCCAAATACGACTCCCCAGCCCGGACAGCACCCAGGCGTTGCATGTGTGAGACCGTGTCGGCGTCCGACGGGCAGGCAGCATCGACCCCGGCGAGAAACTCGCCCGGTAGATCGACCCATTCCCCCACGGTGACTCCAAAGTCGTTGCAGCCCGGCATTGTTGGCCGGTCCGACTGTTCACCTACCAAGATAGACCCGACCACCGACAAGAATTGCGCGTCGACAGCCCTCCTCAACGACCCCACTACAGTGTTTGCCAACGCTTGCTTTGCGTGGGGCCGGGTCAGCGTCGCCGGAAGTACCCGGCGGGCGGGCAGTATTGCGAGTCAGCACCGAGATCGGGATCGGCCGTGACGATGTCGAGGCCGCCATTGATCAGAAGCCCCTCGATCACCGCTGCACTCGCGCCCACACTCGCCCAGTGATCGTCGACATCAGAGGCAATGCACCACGCATGATCCGCCGGCCACACGAACGCGGCCGGGTTGTGCCCCGTCTCCGGCACGCCCCACTGCCCGAATTCGGACAGACTGCCGCGAAGCAGGTAGTAGGACCGGTTCGGGATGTGCATCCGAGCGCTCTGACGCATGAGGGCGGAAGAATTCGGCCAGCCCTCCCAGATCGCGAAGTAACTATCGTCGGGAGTGGCTGTTGCACTGCGAAGCAGCGCACAGAGACGGGCGACCTTGGCTTGATCTGTGGGTTCGTCGGGGTCGGCGACGTCGGATCCACTGCCGGGATCGGGCATGAACCGCAATCGTGCGTAGGACTCGAACCCCGACGGGCCGAAACCAGCCAGATCCTGCCAGGGCTGGCCGGACTCAACGATCCAGGCAGCAGCTCGAGCTGTCTCGCACGGCTTCAACACCACCCAACCATCAGAGCACAGCCGACAGGCCGTCGATGCCCTAACCGCCGGCGTTGCGCGCCGTTGTGACCGCGACTTGTACAACCAGCACGCCGAGAGCCACGAGGACAGCTGCACGGAGGGCGTAGCCGACACCATGCTCGCCGAGTGTCGAATTCGTACAAGCCGGTTCGTTGCGCCCGCTTATCTCGCACTCCGTGTATTGGAGGGTCGGTTCCCCTGCGGTGAAGACTGCGATTCCGAGGCTCACCGCCACGGTCACTCACCACAGCGCGCCGATCAGGACTGACGGCTCTCGTTGCATACAGAGCCTGGTCATGCTTTCCTTCCAGCTGAGCCATCGCTTTTGCGTGTCGACTCCCGGGCGTGTCGACCCCGGCACGCGCTCGCTTCGACCGTGGCCACACCAGCATTGCAACCCTTCTCAACCACTCAGCGCTCCGCCCAGCAACTCCACATACCGGTCCACATCCCCCATCACCTCGGGACTCGTGATCACCGAGAGGGCGATGCGATCACCGATGCCGTGCACGCCGTGGGTCAGTCCCTGGGCGGGTGACAGCGCGGGAAATCCGGTCGTGAACAGGATCTCGCCGCCGTCGAGATCGATGTCGGCGGCGCCACGGTCGACCGACGACACCACCGTGACGCCGGTGACCGTCTCCGGCGGGGTCTCGAGGTCGACAGCCCCGATCCCCCATCGGGCCAGGATCGCGGGGGTCGACTCCGACGCCCGACACTGCGCGAGCCGCACCGGGTCCGCCTCGGCCGCGCGGGCGGCGGCGACCTCCGCGCCGATGAGTCGCGCGCGCTCGACCAGATCGTCGACGTCGACGTGCAGGTCGACCGCAGCATTGCGGAAGTGGTTGCGGGCCTGCGGTTCTCCCGTTCTCCCGATCGTCAGCTCGACGCCGAACCGCCGCCCGTTCTCGCCCAGGTACTCCGGTAGCGCTGCCGAGATCGCGGCGAGTACCGCGACCGTGACCGGTTGTCCACGGCGGGTGAGATGGTCGCGGTCGAACACCAGTACCCGAAGGGTCCGTCGCGGTCCTGGTGGGGTGTTCAGCCGTGTCGGCGGGTATCCCGACGGTCCAGGCGCAGACGCCGGGGCCAGGCGCGCCACGCGGAACCCTCGCCGAGCCGTGGTGACGAACTCGCCGGGGAACCGGAGGACGCCGCCGAGAAAGGTCCCCGCGTCGACCAGCAGTTCGCGACCGGACGAACGCACCGTGGAGGCCGGCCGTCGCAGTGTGGCGGGGGCAGTGAACCACTCGCGCACGATCTCAGACGCGCGGCGCCCGTCGCCCAGTGCGTGACACATCTGCACGACGACGACGTAGACGTCGCCTGCGGCGCCCGGGGCGTCGACGACGGGACCGAACAGATGCGCCCGCCACGCCGCCCGCGTGGGGTCGAGTGGCCGGGCGATGAGCCCGGTGATCTCGGCCAGGCACGACGACCAGGTCCGGCGCGTCGAATCGACACGGACCTGGTCGTCGGCGGGACTGACGGATTCCCAGTACGGGCGGTCGACCGTGCCCGGCACATCGCGGATCCGGAGGCACAGGTCGTCGACGAGCGCGGCGCGGAGCCAGAGTCGCGCCGCACAGTCCTCGACCGAACTGCTCGGTGCGGCAAAGCAATACACCAGTAACTGGTCGTTCGGGATACGGCGCGACATCCAGTACGACGCCGCGTCTGCGGCGGCCATCCTGTGCATGACCGCCAGCGTAGCGGCCCTACTTCTGCCCGGCGCTCCAGGCGTAGGGCAGGTCGGTGCCGTTGAGCACGTGGTCGCCGACCGCCTGCAGCTTGAAGATCAGCGGGTTGTGCACCGAGATCACTCGGGCATTGCGCCAGTGGCGGTCGAGGCGCAGACGCTCGGAGGTGATCGACGCGCCGCCGACCTCGAACAGCTGCGTGGTCGCATCGAGCACGGTGGGGATGACCGCGGCCTGAGCCCGGGCGACGTCGAACTCGACGCGGTCGAGCAGTTCGGCGTCCTCCCACCCGGCGAGAGCAAGCTCATCGAGCTCGTCGGCGATGTCGAGGACCAGCGTGCGCGCAGTGTAGGCCGCGGCCGAGAGACGACCGATCACCTGCTGCACGAGTGGATCGTGGCGCGGCAGGTCGGCCGTCGAGTGGGTGAAGGTGCGCGTGCGGTTGCGCACCCACTCCACGACGTCGTCGGTCGCACGCGCCGCGATACCCGCGAGCACCGAGAGCTGCACCAGCTGCAGATACGACGTCGCGTATGTGCGCCCTTCCCCGCCGTAACCCGGACCGAGAACACGCTCGGCCGGAACCTCGACACCGGCGAACTCGGTGGTACCGCTGGCGGTCAGGCGCTGGCCGAAACCGTCCCAGTCGTCGTGCTGGGTGACGCCGTCGGCGTCGGCGTCGACGAGCACCGAGACCCGCTCGCCGTCCTGGTCGGCGGCGACGAGAATGTGGTCGGAGTACAGGCTGCCGGTGCTGTAGTACTTGGTGCCGTCGAGCCGGAAGTTGCCGTCCGGGCTCGCGGGGTCCGAAGTGAGCCGCGTCTGATATCGGTCGATGGCACCGACGCCGGGTTCGGTGATCGCGTTGCCGACCAGCGTGCCCTCACCGACCTTGCGCAACCACCGCTGCGCACCCTCGTCCGGCAGGGCGGCGAGCTGGTCCTCGACGAACGACCAGTGCACCCGCAGGGCCTGCGGCAGATTGGACTCCGCGGCGGCCAGGTCGATGAGCAACCGGAACAGCTGACGGATCGACGCGCCGTATCCGCCGAGTTCCACCGGCACGCGCAGCGCACCGAACTTCGCCTCCCGCAGCCACGAGACCTCATCGTGCGCAAGCCTGCGGTCGTCCTCGCGCTGCACGGCGCCCTCGGCGATCCGGGCGAAGATCGGCGCGAACACCTCGTCGAGCCGCTCGTCGCTCGTTCCGTCGGAGGCGCTGCCAGAAGGCCTCGTGGTGGGCACAGTGGACGTCATCGGTGGTCCTTTCGATCGCAATCCGGTCGGCGACAGTCTGGTCCGAACCGCATCGGCCGACCACGGTTGTAACCGCGCTGACCGCAACACTGACGTTCCCGGCGGGACCGCCGCACACTGGCGCGGGACATTCGTGGACACCTCCGATGAGACCCCGGTCACGTGGTGTGTCAATGTTTGGTATGCCAACAACGCTCGTTGATATCGATCCGAACACCCCTGTCGTCGTCGGCGTGGGACAGGCATCGGAACGCCTGACCGATCCCGGCTACGAAGCTCTCGGCGAGGCCGACCTCGCCGCCCGGGCTGTGACCGCCGCATTCGCCGACTCCGGTGGCGATGTCGCCGCGTCGATCGACACGATCGCCGCGATCCGGTCGTTCGAGATCTCGAGCCCGCTGTCGTCGTCACCGCTGGGCCGGCCGGACAACATGCCGCGTGCGGTGGGCAACCGGGTCGGTGTGGACCCGCGACGCGCGGTGCAGGCGGTGACCGGTGGTCAGACCCCGCAGACGATTCTCACCGAGCTCGCCGGAACGATCGCCGCCGGCGACTCCGAGGGCGCAGTCGTGTTCGGCGCCGAGGTGATGTCGACCGTCCGTCATCTGATGTCCCAGCCGGAGGACAAGCGTCCGAGCTTCGCCGAGGAGGTCGGCGGCCAGCTCGACGACCGTGGTTTCGGCTTGAAGGGCATCATCACCGTCGCCGAGATGCGGCACGGCCTCGCGTCGGTGCTGCCGCAGTACGCCTTGCTCGAGAACGCCCGCCGGCACGCCTCGGGCCTGGGCCGCGACGCCTACATCGCAACGATGGGTGAGTTGTTCGCACCCTTCACCGAGGTCGCCGCCGCCAACCCGCATTCGGCGGCACCGACAGCGCGCACCGCGGCCGAACTGGTCACCGTCACCCCCGAGAACCGAGTCGTGTCCGATCCCTTCACCCGGTACATCGTGGCGCGCGACCAGGTGAACCAGGCCGCGGCGGTCGTCGTGATGTCGGTGCGGGCAGCGCAGGCCGCCGGTATCGATCCCGCGAAATGGGTATTCCTGCATGGGCATTCGTCAACCGTCGAGCGGCCGGTACTGGCCCGTCCCGAACTCGGCTCCGCCCCCGCGGCTCCCGCGGCGGTACACCACGCGCTGCGGGTCGCGGGACTCGAACTCGACGACATCTCCGTCGTCGACATCTACAGCTGCTTCCCGATCGCGGTGTTCAACGTCCTCGACGGAATCGGGATGGCGCCCGACGACCCGCGCGGGCTGACCGTGACCGGCGGGTTGCCGTTCTTCGGCGGCCCGGGCAACGACTACTCCCTGCACGCGATCGCCGAAGTCGTCACCCGAGTCCGGCGATCACCGGGCGAATTCGGCCTGGTGGTCGCCAACGGCGGGGTGCTGAGCAAGCATGCCGCCGGGGTGTATTCGACGACGCCGGCGCCCTGGCGTCCGGACACCAGCGGCCCGGTCCAGGCCGAGCTCGACGCGGTGGCAACCGTTCCCACCATCGCCGACGCCGACGGCCCCGCGGTGATCGAGACCTACACGGTCATCCCGCAGAAGAGCGGCCGCCGCACCGGCGTGGTCATCGGCCGGCTCGTCGACTCGACCTCCCCGGAGGGGCTCGGCGCGCGGTTCGTCGCCAACCTCGATTCCGACGACGACGAGTTCTTCGAGCTCCTCCTCACCTCCGACGATCCGGTCGGCACGCCGATCGTGGTGCGGTCGTTCGACAAGGGCAATCGGGTGGCCCTGACCGCTTCGGCCATGGACTCCCGGCATCCGGTTGTCGCACCGGCTTTCCGCGATTCCTACGAGCACGTGGAGATCCGTCGGGACGGCCGGCTGCTCGAGGTGACCATCAACCGCCCGGACGCACGCAACGCCTTGAATCCCGCGGCCAACGCCGAACTCGACTCGATCTTCGAGGCGTATTTCGCCGATCCCGACCTGTGGGTGGCCATCCTGACGGGCAAGGGAGACAAGGCCTTCTCCGCGGGCAACGACCTCGCGGCGACCGCCGGCCCGGCCGCACTGTCGGTGCCCAAGAACGGGTTCGCCGGCCTGACGTCACGGCGCAGCCTGCCCAAACCCGTGATCGCCGCGGTCAACGGCTTCGCGCTCGGCGGGGGCTGCGAGATCGCGATGGCCTGCCACATCGTGGTGGCCGACGAGGACGCCTCGTTCGGCCTGCCCGAGGTGAAGGTCGGACTCGCAGCGGCCGCCGGCGGGCTGGTCCGCCTGCCGCGGATGGTGCCACCGGCACTCGCGCGCGACATGATCCTGACCGGCCGCCGGATCTCGGCCGCCGAGGCCGCGGCCGCCGGCCTGGTGAGCCGGATCGCCCCCGCCGGAAAAGTTCTCGAGACCGCTCGCGGGGTGGCCGAGGAGATCCTCGCCGCCTCACCGACATCCGTGCGGGCGTCGATCGCCACCATGGAGCAGTCCGACGCCATCACCGACACCGTCGACGCCGTCCACGCCAGCACCTCGGTGCTCGACTCACTGGTGATCAGCGGCGACACCCTCGAGGGGATCATGGCGTTCGTGATGAAGCGGACCCCGAACTGGAAGGGCCACTGAGGACTCAGTCCGAACCACTCACACGAGGACGAAAGCACGCCGAAAACGCGCGGATGGTCGCCGGATGCTGAACACTTGGTCGGCGGCCACTCCGAACGCGCTCCGCGTACCGGGTGGCCGCTGTTACGACACATCAGTCGTGTCCAGAAAGGCGGCACACCATGTCCGGTCGTAGTAAGGCAAGCGGAACCACGACATCCACACGTACTCCGCCACAAAGCTCGTACCGTGTGGATCCACCTGACTGGACATTGCCCCGGGGCACCATCGTGCTCCTCACCATCGCCGGCCTCGTCGTCGCGGTCGCCGGCATCAAGTCGGTCGCTTCCCTGGCCGCGCCGGTCTTCCTCGCACTGATGCTCACGGTCGCCGTCCAGCCGGTCCCGACCTGGTTGCGCACGAAAGGCTTGCCGCGCTGGGCGGCGTTCCTGACGACCGTGCTGCTCGTCTACGGCATCTTGATCGGACTCTTTGCGGCGCTGGTGTTCTCCGTCGCACGCCTGGCATCGATCCTCCCGCAGTACGACGACAAGTTCGATGATCTCGTCACCAGCTTCCAGAACTTCCTCACCAGTCACGGCGTGAGCCACGACAAGGTGCAGGACATGATCTCCCACGTCGACACCAGCAAGGTCGTCAGCGCGGTGACCGACGTGCTGGCCAGCACGTTCAGTGTCGCGTCGACACTCGTGCTCGTCCTCGCGCTGCTGCTGTTCATGGCCGCGGACTCGGTCGGCTTCGACGACCGGATGAACATCCTGGACCGGATGCGTCCCGACATCGCTTCGGCGTTCCGCTCCTTCTCGCAGGGGACGCGCAGCTATCTCTGGGTGTCGACGGTCTTCGGCCTGATCGTCGCCGTACTCGACAGCGTGGCCCTCGCGTTGCTGTCCATCCCCCTGCCGATCCTGTGGGGACTGCTCTCGTTCATCACCAACTACATCCCGAATGTCGGGTTCATCATCGGTCTCGTCCCGCCCGCGTTGCTGGGCCTCCTCGACGGCGGACCGACCAAGATGCTGATCGTGATCGTCGTCTACAGCGCCATCAACGTCACGATCCAATCGGTGATCCAGCCGAAGTTCGTCGGCGACGCCGTGGGACTGTCGACAACTCTGACCTTCATGTCCCTGCTCTTCTGGGCATGGGCGATCGGGCCGTTGGGGGCGATCCTCGCGGTACCGCTCACGCTGCTCGCCAAGGCCCTGCTCATCGACATCGACCCCGCGACCCGCTGGGCGGACGTGCTGCTGTCGTCGGGTGGGAAGCCCGGCGACGAGACACCCGACGACGAACCCGCTGACGACCCCGCAGGAGTCGCGAAGACTCCGGACACGAAGGGGCAGGATCCCACCCCCTGACCGGCCGCGGGCGTCACACTGGAACCGGAAAGGTGAGGCGGGCTACGCGCCGCGCCGATCATTGGGTAGATTCCCTTTCGACCCCCATCTGACCACAACCGTTTACAGATAGGTTGCGCACCGCTCATGGACATGAACTGGTCTCCGGACGACGCTGCGTTTCGCGACGAGGTCCGCGCGTTCCTCGACGAGAAACTGACCCCCGACCTGCGCGCGGCGGGCACGCTGCGCACCAGCGTCTACTCCGACCACGAGGCCGCGATGAAGTGGCAGGCGATCCTGCACGAGCGTGGCTGGGCCGCTCCCGCTTGGCCGGTGGAGTACGGGGGGTGCGACTGGTCGCAGTCCCAGCACTACATCTTCAGCCGGGAGTCGATCCTCGCCGGCGCGCCCTCGCTGTCGCCGATGGGCATCCGCATGGTGTCCCACGCGATCATGGCCTTCGGCACCGACGAGCAGAAGAACTTCTTCCTGCCGGGCATCCTCGACGGCAGCGTGTTCTTCTGCCAGGGCTACTCCGAACCCGAGTCGGGGTCGGACCTCGCGTCGTTGTCGATGGCCGCGGTGGACGACGGCGACGACCTCGTCGTCACCGGTTCGAAGATCTGGACCACGCACGCATCGGAGGCGAACTGGATCTTCTGCCTCGTGCGTACGTCGCGCCAGGAACGCAAACAGCAGGGCATCACCTTCGTGCTGATCGACATGAACTCGCCGGGTATCGAGGTGCAGAACCTGGTGTTCGCGTCCGGCGAGCAGGTGCAGGCGCAGGTCTTCTTCGACGGTGTGCGCGTGCCCAAGAAGAACGTCCTCGGCAAGATCGACGACGGCTGGACCGTGGCCAAGTACCTGCTCGTCTTCGAGCGAGGGGGCGGCGCGGCGGCTCCGGCGCTACAGGTCATGGCCGAGCAACTCGGTCGTGACGCGGCATCGGTGACGGCCCCGAACGGCGGTCCCCTGTCCGAGGATCCGGCGTTCGCGGCCAAACTCACCGACCTCCAGGTCCGCGCGAAGATCCTCGAGGTCCTCGAGTACCGGGCGCTGGCCGCGATGAGTTCGGGCAAGGACCCCGGTTCGATCGCGTCGATGCTGAAGATCCTCGGCACCGAGCTGAGCCAGGAGATCACGACGCTGAGCCTGGAAGCCGCCGGCCCCCACGGACGCGTCTTCCAGCCGCACGCCACCAAGCCGGGCGGACCCATCTTCCAGTACACACCGCCCACCGACGGCTATGTCAGCGGCGAACCGTGGCAGGCCGTTGCGCCGCTGCACTACTTCAACGACCGCGCGGGCTCGATCTACGCCGGCAGCAACGAAATTCAACGAAACATCCTCGCCAAAGCCGCTCTGGGTCTCTGACGGGTCACAGGAGATAACTGATGGACTTCACACTCACACCCGAACAGCAGCTGCTGTCCGACGGTCTCAACAAGTTCCTCGACGCACGGTACGACCTGCAGGTCAGCCGCGACGCGGCGAAGGTCGGCGAGGGTTGGCAGCCGAAGATCTGGAAGGCCTTCGTCGAGGACCTCGGAGTCGTCGGCGCCTGTCTGCCCGAGGACATCGGCGGATTCGGCGGCGGCCCCGAGGAATTGATGGTCGTCACCGAGGCGCTCGGCCACGCTCTGGTGGTCGAGCCGTTCGTCGACTCGGTGGTGCTCGGCGCCGGGCTGCTGCACGCGACCGGCAACCCGGCCGCCCTCGAAGCCGCCGGCCGGATCGCCGAGGGCGAGGCGCTCAGCGCCCTCGCCGCGCTCGAAGACGGCTCGGGCGGGGTCCTCTCCCGCATCGAGACCAGCGCCGATCGCGACGGTGACGAGTGGGTGCTCAACGGCACCAAGGCCGTCGTCACCACGGCGCCGCTCGCCGACTACCTGATCGTCAGCGCCCGCACCGCGGGCGAGCCACACGACCCCGCGGGAGTCTCGCTGTTCCTGATCGACCTCGCGGGCGGCGGTCCGGACGGTCTCGAACTGCACACCCTGCGTACCATCGACGACCGCCAGGCCGCCGACATCACGTTCGACGACGTGCGTCTGCCCGCCGAGGCACTCATCGCCGACGACAACGCGATCGAGATCCTCGAGAAGGCCTGGGACACCGCGACCGCCGCAGTCGTCTCCGAGGCCGTCGGACTCATGCGCAAGGTGTTCACCGACACCGTCGAATACTCCAAGCAGCGCGAGCAGTTCGGGGTCCCGATCGGCAGCTTCCAGGTGTTGCAGCACCGCATGGTCGACATGCACCTGGAGCTCGAACAGTCGGTCGCCGCACAGTACTTCGCGATCCTGTCACTCGACGGCTCGCCGGCCGAGCGCGCAGCGGCGGTCTCGGCCGCCAAGGCGACGGTCAGTCGCGCCGCCCGGTTCATCGGCCAGAACGCGGTGCAGCTACACGGCGGCATGGGCATGACCGAGGAGCTGGCGATCGGCCACTACTTCAAGCGGCTGACCGCGATCGAGTACGAATTCGGCACCGCCGATGCCCATCTCGCACGCTTCGCGAGGGCCGGCGCGCAGATCGACGCCTGACCGGCACTGCCGGCGATCCCAGGGGGCTCAGCTGTCGGTCCAGACCGGCTTCCGCTTCTGCAGGAATGCCGACATGCCCTCCTGCGCATCACAGGTCATCGCGTTGGTCGCCATCGTCTCGCCCATCTCGTCGTAGGCGGTGGACTCGTCCAGCTCGATCTGCCGGTAGAACGCCTGCTTGCCGATGGACACCGTCCGCGCACTCGAGCCTGCGATGTGCAGTGCCAGGTCGCGCACTGTGTCCGCCAGGTCGGCATCGTCGACGACGCCGCTGAGAAGTCCCCACTCCGCGGCGGTCTCGGCGTCGACGGCCTCGCCGGTGAGCAGCATGTGCATGGCGCGCTTGCGTCCGATCGCCCGGGACAGCGCGACCATGGGAGTCGAGCAGAACAATCCGATGCGCACGCCCGGTGTGCTGAACTGTGCGCTGCGTCCCGCGACGGCCAGGTCACAGGTGGCGACGAGTTGGCACCCCGCGGCGAAGGCCATGCCCGCGACTTCGGCGATGACGGGCTGCCGTACGTGGTGGACCGTCCGCATCAGTTCCGTGCACGTCGCGAACACGGCCCGCTCGTCGTCGAGAGTTCGGTCGACGAGTTCACCGAGGTCGTGCCCGGCGGAGAACGCGGGCCCGAGCGCCCGGATCACGATCACACGCACGCGCGGGTCGTCGTCGAAAGCACGTAACGCAGCGGTGATGGCTCGCATCGTGCTGGTGGACAACGGGTTACGACGTCGCGCGTCGCCCAGGGTGATCACCCCGAGGGGTTCGGCGACGTCCGTCGACACCGCATCGCGCGCGGTCTGATCGGTCATGTCCGGCGGCCTCTCTTCCGTTCGTCGTCGCCGGTCATTCCGCGCCGGGAGCGCGGCGAGAGCGGCGGATCTTCACGATATGGCAGCGAGAAGGGAATACGAGGCCCGATCGTTCGTTGTGTCTCCTCGTGACCAGTACCGCGCTCTTCGAACCGCTCACCATCCGCGACGTCGACATCCCCAACCGGATCTGGCTCGCTCCGATGTGCCAGTACAGCTGCTTCGCCGGCGACGGGGTGCCCACCGACTGGCACCTGACCCACCTCGGGGCCCGGGCCGCCGGTGGTTTCGGACTCATCCTCACCGAGGCCGCGGCCGTGGTGCCCGAAGGTCGGATCAGTGCGCACGACGCCGGTCTGTGGAACGACGACCAGGCCGCGGCGTGGCGACGGATCGTCGACTTCGCGCACTCGCAGGGTTCGGTCATCGGCACCCAGCTCGCCCACGCCGGCCGCAAGGCCTCCACCTACGCGCCCTTCGACGATCGCTCCGGGTCGATCCCGCTCGACGACGGCGGCTGGACCACGTTCGGTCCGTCCGACGTCGCCTTCGAGGGGCTGCCCGCTCCCGTCGCGATGACGACCGAGCAGATCGCAGCGGTGGTGGACGCGTTCGCAGCGGCCGCCCGCCGCGCCGATGACGCCGGGTTCGACGTGGTCGAGATCCACGCGGCGCACGGTTACCTGCTCCATCAGTTCCTCTCCCCGTTCTCGAACCGGCGCACCGACGCCTATGGCGGCGACTTCGAGGGACGCATCCGGCTCACCCTCGAGGTCGTGGACGCGGTCCGCGCCGTGTGGCCGTCGTCGAAGCCGCTGTTCATCCGGGTGTCCGGCACCGAATGGACCGAGGGCGGGTGGGATGTCGAGGAGTCCGCGCGCCTCGCCGAACTCCTCGCCGGCCGCGGTGTCGACCTCGTCGACGTCTCCTCGGGAGGCAACGTGCTCGCCGACATCCCGATCGGGCCCGGCTACCAGGTCGACCTCGCCCGATCCATCCACCGGCAGTCCGGCGTGCCGACAGCGGCCGTCGGCCTCATCACCGAGCCCGATCAAGCCGAGAAGATCGCCGGCGACGACGACATCACCGCCGTGTTCTTCGGTCGCGTCGCCCTGCGGGAGCCGTCGTGGCCGCTTCGCGCCGCGCACGAGCTGGGCATCGAACGCCGGCAGGCGCCATATCCCCCTCAGTACCAACGGGGTTCGTGGCACTGAGCCCCCGGACCTGACGCCGACGCCCACGAGGGCGACTGACCCCCCCGGGATGTGAGCTGGCGACGTTTCGAGTTCCGATCGGGGTGATCGCAACCATCTCGGGAGTGTGTATGTAGCTGTATACAAATAGGCGGTGCTGCTCCCGACGGACGCGCCACCCTGATCGCGAACCGCTCATCAAGGAGCACCATGACCGAGACCACCACATTCGACGCGACCACCGTCGAGCGACGATCGTTCGACGACGCGTCGGTCGCCGACACCTTCCGACGGGTCGCAACGGCGGCCCCCTTCGTCTACGGCCTGACCAACTACATCGCCGCGAACCTGAGCGCCAACGTCCTGCTGGCAGCAGGGGCGGGTCCTGCCATCGGCGCCGGGGCCGACTGGCCCACCGTCTTCCCCGCAGGTGCCGGAGGTGTGTGGATCAACACCGCGACGGTCATGAGCAACGACCTGGACACCGTCGCCACCGTCGCACGCACCGCCCACGCCGCGGGAACCCCGTGGGTGCTCGACCCGGTCGCCAACGGCGCGGGCGCCACCGAGTACGACGCTTTCGTGCGTTCGCTGCTCGACCATCGGCCGACGATCATCCGCGGCAATGCCAGTGAGCTGATCGCGCTGGCCGGAGGGGACGCGCTCGGCAAGGGTGTCGAGACGACGGCCGACTCGATCGATGCCGTCCCGCACATCACCGATCTCGCCGCGCGTACCGGGGCGATCGTCGCCGTCAGCGGGCCGATCGACTACATCACCGACGGCCGGCGTGTCGTCGCGATCGGGGGTGGAGACGTCCGACTCACCCAGGTGACCGGCGCCGGCTGCAGCCTCGGCGCGCTCAACGCCGCGGTGGCGGCCGTGGCGGATGATCCGTTCGATGCGGCGGTCGCAGCTCACGCCGCCTATGCGCGTGCTGCCGAGACCGCGGCCGCGCGGCTGGGGCCGCGTGGTGGAAGCGGTTCGTTCGCCACCGCCCTCGTGGACGGACTCTGGGAGCTGGCCAACTGATGCATCTGGCGGCCTTCCTCAACGCCGGCCCACAAGGCACCGTCGGCTGGCGCCATCCCGATGCCGGCGACGGATTCCTCGACGCCGACCACTACGTACGCATCGCGCGCGTCCTCGAGGATGCCTGCTTCGATCTCGCCTTCGTCCCTGATTCTCTCGCTGTACCACGCAGTCTCGGCGACACCTTCGATCCCGCGGTCCGGTGGGGCACCGGGACCCCGCGTCTCGACCCCTTGCCGGTCATCACCGTCATGGCCGCGGTCACCCGGCATCTGGGGCTGGCAGCGACCGTCTCGACCGGTTACCACGAGCCGTACAACCTCGCACGGACCTTCGCGACGCTCGACCACCTCACCGGTGGGCGCGCCGGGTGGAACGTCGTGACCAGCTTCCAGGATGCCGAGGCGCAGAATTTCGGCCAGGACGCGCTGCCGGGACGGGCGGCTCGGTACGACCGGGCCGAGGAGTTCCTGGAAGTGACCACCCGTCTGTGGGACAGCTGGTCCGACGACGCGTTGATCCGCGACAAGCAGTCCGGCACGTTCGGACGACCCGACGAGGTCTCGGCGATCGACCACGACGGCGCACACTTCCGGGTCCGCGGGCCGCTCGGGGTGCCGCGCCCGCCGCAGGGATACCCCGTGGTCATCCAGGCCGGTGCTTCTCCGTCCGGTCGGGACTTCGCGGCCCGCTGGGCGGATGTGATCTTCTGCAGCCATGAGTCATTGGAATCCGCGGTCGATTTCGCCCGCGACATCCGTGCTCGGGTGGCGGCCCGCGGCCGTGACCCGGAGCAGGTCCGCATCCTGCCGGCCGCGACCACCGTGGTCGGCTCGAATGCGGACGACGCCCGACGACGGCACGAGGAGTTCGTCGATCTCGTGGCTCCCGAAGCCGGGTTGTCACGGATGGCCTACCACGTGAACGTGGACCTGACCGCCTACGATCTCGACGGCCCGCTTCCGGAGCTCGAGGAAGTCGGAGTGGAGGGGCACTACCGCGAGATCCTGGAGTTCGCCCGGCGCGAGAAGCTCACCATCCGTGAGATCGGGAAGTGGTACGGAGCCCGCACCGAGGGCAACATGGTCGGCTCGCCCACCGAGATAGCCGACACGATGGAGCGGTGGTTGGACGCGGGCGCGGCCGACGGGTTCATGATCCAGGCGACCCACGTCCCCGCCGCGTTCCAGGACTTCGCCGACGAGGTCGTGCCAGAACTACGTCGCCGCGGGCTGGTCCGCACGTCGTACAGCGGGACGACGCTGCGCGACCATCTCGGGCTCCGCCGCCCGGAACCCGGCGAGTGGCGGGCGCGGGCGGAATCGACACGCGCCGAAGCGCTCTCGTGACAGCATCGAACCGGCACCTCGTCGATGCCGACTGGTTGGCCGCGCACCTCGACCATGTCGTGGTGCTGGACGCGACGGTTCAGCGCAATGACGACGAACCGCGGTACAGCGACGGACGCCGGCTCTTCGAGGCGGGCCATGTTCCCACCGCGCGGTTCGCCGATCTCTTCACCGCGTTCTCCGATCCGGACTCGCAGATTCCCTTCACACGTCCGACGCGAACCCAGATCACCGCCGCGACAGCGACTGTCGGTGTGGGTCCGGGCACTTCGGTGGTCGTCTACGACCAGTCGGGCGGGGCTTGGGCCGCCCGGCTCTGGTGGGTGCTGCGGTCGTGGGGGCATCAGCACGTCCGGGTGCTCGACGGCGGACTGGCCGCGTGGGTGGCATCCGGACAAGACGTCGAGGTGGGACCGGGACGGCCGCCCGCCGCTGAGGCATCGGTGTTCACGCCGACCGACATGCGTGATCTCGTCGCCGACATCGACGAGACCGCCAGGGCGGCGGAGGCCGGCGACACCGGAGCGCCGGTGATCTGTGCGCTGCGTGCAACCGACTTCGCCGGTGACCCCGCGGTTCCGGGGACCGGGTCGATACCGGGATCGATCAACATCCCGTATCCAGAGACCCTGGATGCCGCCGGTCGCCACGACCCGGCCGCCACCCGTCAACTCATCGAGACCGCCGGTGTGGACCCCGCACAGTCGCCGATCCTGTACTGCGGCGGTGGGATCAACGCGGCGGGTCTCGCGCTGGCGCTGGCTGAGCACGGCATCGAGTCCGCTCGCGTGTTCGACGGATCGCTCGCCGAATGGCGCGCCGACGGATCGCGGCCGCTGGCGACGTCTTCCCGACCCGGGGACGACGCGTGAGTGCGCTCGGCCCGGCGCGCGGCGGCACCGCTCGTGACCTCGTCTACGCCGAACTACGCCGACGTCTCACCACCGGCGAGTACGCCCCGGACGTGGCACTCGTTCCCGGCGTCCTGAGCGCCGAATTCGAGGTCTCGAGGACACCGGTCCGAGAAGCACTCGGCCTGCTGGAGCAGGAAGGCCTGCTCCGCGGGACGTCGCGCGGATTCGCGCTGCGGATCCGATCGGAGTCGGAGTTGGTGGACATCTTCGAGACACGGGGCGTGCTCGACGCCGCGGCAGCTGCGGCAGCCGCCGATCGTCGAGATGGCATCGACCTGCATCGTTTGCAGGATCTCACCGCGAGGGCTCGTGCCGAGTCGGACCCGACCGAGGTCCGGCAACTGTTCAACGCCTGGCACGACGCAGTCCGACTCGCCGCACGCAACGCCACCATCGCCGACCTCCTGCACACCCTCGACGCCCAGGCCAAGGTGTCCGCGCCCTGGCGCCCCGACGAGGCGGACCGGTCCTACGACGACAGGTGCGACGAGCACGAGGCGATACTCACAGCCATCGTCGCCCGCGACTCCGAGGCGGCGAGATCACTGATGCTCGAACACATGCGGCGCGATCACGAAGAGCGCGTGCGCGGTGCCCTCGGGTCCCGGAACCACTGACCTGCGGGGCTCAGCGCGGCGGTGTCAGCAGGGCGAGGGATGCCGCGGTCGCCGGTTCGATGATCGACGCCAGCGGAACACCGGATTCGACGGCACCGGCGGTCAGTTCGCGGAAACCACCCCACAGGAAGATGGCGCGCTGGCGGTCCATCGGGATCACCCCCGCCGCGGCCATCGTCGGGGTCGAGGTGAGACCGACGAAGAGCTCGATCCACGCTTCCAGCGCTTCGTCTTTGACCGACTGGGCCGCACTGCCGAGCGCAGGCAATTCCCGAATCCAGCTCAACGTGAGACCCGGGTACCGTTCACTCGCTGCGACGTATGACGAGACCGCCTGCCGCACTTGATCTTCGATGGACGCCTCGGAGTCGACGCGACGCACGATCTCGGCGATCATGAACTCGTTGGTCACCGTCAGCAGCGCGAAAAAGCATGCCTGCTTGTCGGCGAACTCCTGATAGAACGACCGCCTCGAGGTCCGCGCGACACGCACGATGTCGGCGACGGTGGTCTCCCGGTATCCCGCCTCGACGATGCATTCCAGCATCGCCGCGAGCAGCCGATCCCGGGTCGACGCCCCCGCCGACGAGATCAGCCAGGGCGCCGGGAGCGGAGCGAGCGGGCCCGGTGGTGCGGGCGCCGGGGGCGGGGCGAGCGGGCCCGATCCAGCAGTCACCCTTCGAGCATAGGCCCTTGTCTCGGTCGGTACGCGAGCGTACCGTCGAGCTGGTACGTAGACGTACCAGCCGCCGCGGCGAGAGGACCCCACGCTCGTGAACACACCGACCCGAAGTGGTGAGGCGGTTCTCCCGCCCACCACGTCGATCCCGTCCGCCATCCAGGGGCTCGGCGCGGTCGTGTCGCGCCGACACTTCTTCCGCCATCTCCACGACCGACACGGCTCGGCGTTCACCGTGAACCTGCCCGTCTTCGGTCCGTCCGTCGTCATCTCCGACGCCGCCATGGCGCGCGAGCTGTTCACCGCGGGCGACAAGGTCGAGAACGTCCAGCCCAACCTCGGACGCATCCTCGGCACCGGATCGATGTTCGCGCTGGAGGGCGCCCGGCACCGCGCGCGACGCAAGCTGCTCACCCCGCCGTTGCACGGCAAGCCGATTCGGTCGTACGAACAGATCGTCGTCGACGAGGTCCGCGCCGAGACCGCGACGTGGCGCCCCGGGGTCGAGTTCGCCTGCATCGAACCGATGATGCGCATCACCCTGAACGTCATCCTCCGCGCCGTCTTCGGCGCGGAGGGCACGGATCTCGACCGACTCCGCGACATGATCCCGCCGATGGTGACCGTCGGTTCGCGGGCCGCGACGGTACCCCCGCTGCCCCTCCCCCTCCGGCCGATCGACCCCAATCACCGGTACGCGCGTCGCAATGCCGAATACCGAGAATATGTCAGCGGACTGATCACCAAGGCACGCAACGATTCTCACCTGGACGAGCGCACCGACATCCTGGCGATCATGCTTCGCAGCACCTACGACGACGGCAGTCCGATGACCGACGACGAGATCGCCGAGGAGCTGGCCACCTTGCTCGCGGCCGGGCACGAGACCACGGCGACAACCCTCGCGTGGGCGCTCGAGCGGCTACGGCGGCACCCCGAGGTCGTGCGCGAGCTCGGGGCCGAGGTGGACGCCGGCGGACACGATTACCGCCACGCGACGATCCTGGAGGTCCAGCGCAGCCGACCGGTCATCGACTTCGCCGGCCGGCACGTGGTCGCCGACCATCTCGACCTCGGCGACTGGCGGATACCCAAGGGATACAACGTGCTCGTGTCCATCGCCCTGCTCCACGACGACAGCAGCGAATTCGCCCGGCCCGAGGTCTTCGACCCGACCCGCTTTCTGGGCACCAAGCCCCCGTCGGCGTGGCTCCCGTTCGGCGGCGGGACCCGACGGTGCATCGGGGCGGCGTTCGCGACCATGGAGATGGACGTCACCCTGCGGACGTTGCTCGAGCAGTTCGAACTGCTGCCGACCACCGCCCGCGCGGAGCGCTGGTTCTCGCGCGGGGTGGCCTACGCCCCGTCCCGCGGCGGTCGGATCGCGGTCCGACCACGCTGACCCACTCGATCGCCTCGGCACGCCCGTCGACTGTGCATCGGGCGCGAACAAGGCGAGGACCTCGACCGAGGTTTGCCGTCATCACGTTGCTCTCTCGCCCGGTTACCGGGCAAAGACGCAACCGGTGCGGCACAACCACGCTTCAACCCCGCCTGACGCCGCATCGAACGTGACGGGTCCCACACCCCTGCTGTGACCTTCGTCATCGAACGCGGCCGAACACGTATGTCCGAACACCCCCGCCGAATTGCGGTATGCGCTGGGAATTCACTGTAAAGCTAACAGCGTTATCCGGGCGTTATCCGAATAGCGCTGGTCAGGGGCTCGACGTGACCCAGCCGTTACCGAACCCGTATGGTCGCCCACGGTCCGAGATCAACTGCCCTGCCAACCCCAGGGCGGTGAGGAGGAACGAAGACCATGCGTATGACCAAGACCCACATGACCAAGCTCGTCGCCCGCGCCGCGATCGTCGGCGCACTGACTGCCGCGCCCTTCGGGATGCTGACGTCCACTGCGCACGCGGCAGGCAACTGGGACGCGGTCGCTCAGTGCGAGAGCGGCGGCAACTGGGCCACCAACACCGGCAACGGCTACTACGGCGGTCTCCAGTTCTCGATGAGCACCTGGCAGGCCAACGGCGGAACCGGCAACCCGGCAGACGCCTCCCGCGAGGAGCAGATCCGCGTCGCGGAGAACGTGCTCGCCACGCAGGGGCCCGGAGCCTGGCCGACGTGCGGCGCCAACCTCTGACGCACGCACTTCTGACCACCGCACCGGCGCGTCACATCCCGTGACGTCGCAGCACCGGTGACAGCAAGGCCGGCGGGTCCACCAGGGACCCGCCGGCCTCGCGCGTCTTTCAGGCTCCTACGTCACCGTCGGGGTGTCGTCGCCGGAGTCGCCGACCGTCGTGTCCAACGCGCTGACCGCGATGCCGTACGGCAGGAACCGCACGTTGCGGCGCGGATCGGTGTTGCTCTTGTTGGCACGCAAGGCGTCGAGTTCGGTGGCGTAGACCTGCTCGACCCGGGCACCGCCGTCGTCGTCGACAACGAAGACCGCCCATACTCCGGAGCCGGCCTCCCCCGTGGTCTCTTCGCGCGGCTGCGGCTTGGTACGAGTCCGGCCACGCGAGGCCTCGTCGAAGAACATCGAGAAGGCTGCCGGTCCCGCCTGCCCCTCGAAGAGCTTGCCGAAGACGTCACGCAGTCCCTCCCCGGCCTCACGTGCGAACCGGTCGAAGTCCTCGGGGCCGAAATTGAACGATCCGCCGGAACCGCTGTTGTCGGGCATGGTGCCACCTTTCTCCGTTCACTCTGACGAGCGTCGGGCAACACTGCCCAGTGTCCTCAGAAATCAGCGGCTCCGCCACCCGGCCCTCACCGATCAGCAGGTCCGCCATCCTCGTTCCCGGTCTCGTCGAGCCGCTGGTGCAGACGCGCGCGGACGTCGTCGGCCGAATAGGACTTCCGCTGCCGCTGATCCCGCGCGACCATCGCCCCGCCGGTGGCCACCCCGACCGCGCCCGCCAGTCCCAGCCATTTCCAGAAGTTCCTCATGCGGGCAGGATAGGTCGCGCGGCACGCGGACGCATTAGCCTTCTCTCGTGCCCACCAGCAGAATTCTCTTCGGCCGAGACCGCGCCGACTCCGGGATCTCGTTGACCGACGCGCTCGACGCCACCCGCACCGGCGACATCTGGCTCTTCCGAGGCCATTCCGGGCCGGATCGGGCCATCCGCACCCTGACCAACGCGCCGGTCAACCATGTCGCGATGGCGGTGTGCATCGACGACCTGCCGCCGCTGCTCTGGCACGCCGAACTCGGCGATCGGCTGACCGACGTGTGGACCGGGTCGAATCATCGCGGCGTTCAGCTACATGACGCGCGCGAAGCCGTGGAGCAGTGGATGATCCGCTACAAGCAGGCATGCTGGTTTCGTCAGCTCACCCCCGAGGTCACCCCGGATCAGGAGAACGCTCTGCTCAAGGTGATCGCCGAACTCGACGGGACCCCGTTCCCGACGACCGCACGCCTCGCCGGGCGGTGGTTTCGCGGCCGGGTGCCCAACTCGACCGACCTCGTCCGGGGCATCCCCTACCTCGACCGCAAGGTCCGTCAACGACGCGACGAACGGCAGCAGCGCCGCAGCCAGAAGACCGACGGCGTCGGACTCGAAGCCGCCTACTGCGCCGAGGTGGTCGCGATCACCTATCGCGAGATGGGCATCCTCGATACCGCCAAGGACTCCAACTGGTTCGACCCCGGGCGATTCTGGAGCGGCGACCAACTCCCCCTCCATCCGCCCCACGAACTCACCTCGGAGGTGGGGGTCCGGCTGGACTGACATCGGCGCCGCGCCGGGCGGCCGATGGTCGGCCATCGAAGGCCCGGAGCGTCGCCTCGACAAGGTCGTCGGCGTAGGTCGGGGTCAGCGGTCCGCTGCGGTGCAGCCACCGCTGGAACAACGGGGCGTAGAGCATCTCCAGAAAGAGGTCGAGGTCGGTGTCGACCGGGAGTTGGCCGTCTCGCTCGGCCTTGCGGAGCCGCGCCTTCTTGGCGTCGTCCAGTGGTCGCGACAGCTTCTCCCGGTACTCCGCCGCGAGCTCGGCGTCGTTCGCGATCTCGGTGTTCACCGCCCGGATCAGGCGATCGAAAGACGGATCGGCGAACTCTTCCACCGTCGCCCGCATGACCTGCTTCAGGTCGGCACGCAGATCACCGGTGTCTGGCAGATCTACCGACCGCCCGTCGTCACCCTCGCTCAGTGCGAGGACGGCGGCGAAGACGACGGCACTCTTCGAGGGCCACCGCCGGTAGATCGTCTGCTTGCCGACGCCGGCCCGGGCCGCGATCGCCTCGACAGTCACCTTCTCGTACGGCGCCTCCACGACGAGGGCTCGAGTCGCCTCGAGGATCGCCTGGCGAGACCGCTCCTTTCGGCGTGAATGATCCGGTCCTGCGTCTCGCAGCATGAAGCCAGGATAGTCCACGAAACGAGACGATCCGTCTTGACTCCTTCCCAGTACCGGCATTACCGTTTTTACGAGACGGAACGGTCCGTTTACTTAGGAGGCAAGATGACAACGCCACGGGTCTGGTTCATCACCGGCGCGTCCCGCGGACTCGGACGGGCGTTCGCCGAGGCGGCCCTCGCCGCCGGCGATCGCGTGGTGGCCGTCGCCCGCAACGTCGATCCGCTGACATCGCTGGCCAAGCGGTATCCCCTACACCTGCGACCGCTGCCCCTGGACGTCACGAATCGGCAAGCCGTGTTCGACGGCGTCGAGACCGCGATCGCCGCATTCGGCCGGCTGGACATCGTGGTCAACAACGCCGGCGGCATGCTCTACGGAATGGTCGAGGAGGCGACCGAGGCTCAGGTCCGCGCGCACCTGGACCTGAACTTCTTCGGCGCCGTCTGGGTGGCCCAGGCCGTCCTGCCCCACCTACGCGCTCGCGGCGGCGGCCGACTGTTGCAGGTGACGTCGATGGGTACCGGTGGAGGGATGGCCACCGTCGGCTACTACGGAGCGGGCAAAGCGGCGCTCGACTCGGTCAGCGAGGCGCTGGCGATGGAAGCCGAGCAGTTCGGCGTCCGGGTCACCATCGTGCAGATGGGTGGTTACGACACCGGGTTGTTCACCACCGGAACGACGAACACCGAACCGATGCCGCAGTATCGGGATCTGCGGACCGAGATGGAGGCGTCATGGGGTGATACCGCAGGTCCCCCGCCGTCATCGGCCGCGCCGGTCATCCTGGAGCTCGCGGCACTCCCCGATCCGCCTCGGCGCCTCATCGTGGGGAGCCAGTCGTTCGATCACGTGCTGGAGATGGATCGGGCGCGTCAGGGCATCTACCGTGAATGGGAGCACCTCAGCCGGCAGGCCCCGGGCTGAGGTGCCACCCCACTCCTGATCGATCTAGATCGTCATCGCCTCGCGCACAGCACTTTCGGCAGCCGAGCCGCCGTCACCCGACGACGTGACGCGTCCGCTTTCCAGCACGTAGTACCGCTGCGCCGCCTCGAGTGCGAAACCGATGTGTTGTTCGACGAGGAGCACTCCCAGTCCGCCACGCTGGGTGAGCGTGGTGATGGTCTGCTCGATCTCGGCGACCACCGAGGGCTGGATGCCCTCGGTCGGCTCGTCGAGGATCAGCATGCGCGGCTCGGTGATGAGCGCGCGAGCGATCGCCAGCTGCTGACGCTGTCCTCCGGACAACAGGCCGGCGCGTCGTCCCAGCAGTTCCGTAAGTGCCGGGAACATGTCCAGCATCTCGGCGACCAGCTCCTTGCCGCGCTTGCGGCCGTCGGCCACGACCTGCAGATTCTCGGCGGTGGTGAGGTGCCCGAAACTCTGCTGGCCCTGCGGCACATAGGCGATGCCGTGCCCCACCCGGGCGCTGGGGCGCGCCCGGGTGATGTCGACGCCGTCGAAGGTGATCGACCCCTTGGTCGTCTTGACGAGTCCGACGGCCGCGCGCAGCAGGGTCGTCTTCCCCGCGCCGTTGTGTCCCATCACGGCGACGACGCCGTCGGTGGGTACCTCGATGTCGACCCCGTGGATCACCTCGGTACGACCGTAGCCCGCGTGGACTCCGGAGAGTTTCAGCATGATTCAGCCCTTGTCCTGAGTCGATTGCGTGGAGGTGCCCGCCACGTCGGGGTCGGTCTCGGCGGCGATCTCCTCGAGTTCCTCGCCGCCGGCGGCGGTTCCGAGGTACACCTCCTGGACCTTCGGATTCGCCTGGACCTCGGCCACCGTGCCCTCGGCGAGCACCCGGCCGCGGGCGAGCACCGTCACCGAGGTCGCGAAGGACCGCATGAAATCCATGTCGTGTTCGACGACCACCACGGTGCGTTCACCACCGATGCGGCGCAACAGGTTCCCGGTCTCCTCGCGCTCCTCATGGCTCATGCCGGCGACCGGCTCGTCCAGCAAGAGCACCGAGGCGTTCTGCACCAGCAACATCCCGATCTCGAGCCACTGTTTCTGGCCGTGCGCGAGCACGCCCGCCGGGGTGTCGGCGAGGTCCTGCAGACCGATGGTCTCCAGCGCCTCGGCGATCGAGTCGGGGATCTGCGTCGGCCGACGCCGCAGCATCGTCCACACCGAACGCCCGGCACCCGCCGCGATGTCGAGGTTCTGCAGCACACTCAGTTCCTCGAAGACGCTGGCGGTCTGGAAGGTCCGGCCGACACCGAGACGCGCGATCTGGTGCACCTTCTTGCCGACGAGTTCGACACCGGACTTCTGGATCGACCCGGTCGGCTTCACCAGACCGGTGATCGCGTCGATGACCGTGGTCTTCCCGGCGCCGTTCGGTCCGATCAGGAACCGCAGGTCGCCCTGCAGCAGGGTGAGGTCGACATCGGAGACCGCCTTGAAGCCGTCGAACTCGACACTGAGACCGCGCACCTGGAGGTAGTCGCTGTCCATTCCGGCATTGCCGCCGGCGACCGGCGGGTGTTCGACGACCGTCGATTCTGTCTCGGTCATGACGACGCTCCTACCTTGCTGACGCTGTGCTCATCGATGTCACCGGTCGGGGTCGGGTCCGGCGTTCTTCTCCGACGCCACTTGACCAACGCCCCGAGCCCGGCCAGCCCGGCCGGGAAGAAGCCCACGACCACGATGAACAGGATGCCCTGGGCGTAGGTCCACCCGGACGGGAAACTCTCCGACAGACTCGTCTGCGCCCAGGCCACCGCGATGGCGCCGAGGACCGGACCGAGAAGCGTTGTGCGCCCGCCGATCGCGACGCCGATCAGGAACGCGATCGACGGCACGATCCCGACGTCCGCGGGCGAGATGATGCCGACGATGGGGACGAACATGGCGCCCGCGATGCTGGCGAACAGCGCAGCGATGGCGTAGGCGACGACCTTGACGTTGGCCGGGTCATAGCCGAGGAACCGGACGCGTTCCTCCTGGTCGCGGACGGCGACCAGCAGTTCGCCGTATCGGCTGTACATCAGCTGACGCGTGATGGCGACGACGGCGAGCAGGATGGCCGCGGTGATGAAGAACAGCAGCTGCCGATTCACCGGGTCGTTGAGCGCGAGACCGAAGAAACTGCGAAAGCGGTTGAGCCCGTTGCTGCCACCGGTGGTCTGCTGACCGATGAGCAGGATGGCGAAGGCCGCGGCCAGCGCCTGGGACAGGATCGCGAAATACGCGCCCTTGACCCTCCGTTTGAACACACCGAGGCCCAGCAGGATCGCCAGGAACGTGGGAACCAGCAGGATGCCCAGGATCGTCACCAGAGGCGAGGCGAAGGGCTTCCAGTACCCGGGCAGCTCGGTGATCCCGGCGATCTGCATGAAGTCCGGCACGTCGTCGCCGCGGAGTTCGGCGTCGGAGATCTTCAGGTGCATCGCCATGATGTACGCACCCAGACCGAAGTACACGCCCTGGCCCAGGGTGAGCATGCCGCCGCGTCCCCACGCCAGGCCGATGCCGACCGCGACGATGCCGAAGCACAGGAACTTGCCGAGCAGGTTGAGCCGGAAGTCCGACAATACGGCCGGTGCGACCGCGAACAGCAGGATCGCGGCGAACCCGAACCCCGCCCAGACCTTCCAGGAACCGCTGAAATAGTCCTTCACACAAGACTCCTCGACTGGACCGTGAAAAGCCCCTGCGGCCGGATCTGCAGGAAGATCACGATGATGACGAACACGGCGACCTTCGCCACCGACGCCGTCGTGTTGTATTCGATGAACGAGTTCAGGACACCGAGGGCGATGGCCGCGATGACCGCGCCCTTGATCTGGCCCAGACCGCCGATGACGACCACCAGGAACGCGTCGATGAGGTACGTCATCCCGGTGTTCGAACTGGTGGAGCCGATCAGAGTCAGCGCCACGCCGGCGACGCCGGCCAGTCCCGACCCGATGAAGAACGTCGTGATGTCGGTGCGACGGCTGGAGATCCCGCTCGTCTCGGCCAGATCGCGGTGCTGGACGACGGCACGGATACGGCGGCCCATCGGCGTGTACTTCATGGTGACCGCGATGGCGGTCACCGCCACGATCGCGAGCAGCATGATGAACAGACGCGTCTTGGGGACGACCGCGCCGAGGATGTCGACGCCGCCGGACAACCACGACGGCGCGACCACGTCGACCGCCGGTGCGCCGAAGATGTCCCGGGCGAGTTGCTGGAGGATCAGTCCCACGCCGAAGGTGACGAGGAGTGTGTCCAGGGGGCGGTCGTACATGCGCTTGATCAGGGTGACCTCGAGCAGGACCCCCATCAGCCCGCCGACCAGGAAGCCGATGACGAGCGAGACGAGCAGGGACACCCCGGCATTGGAGATCAGGTACTCCTGCACCGAGTAGGCGGTGTACGACCCGGCCATGATGAACGACCCGTGGGCCATGTTGATCACGCCCATCTGCCCGAAGGTCAGAGACAGGCCGAGAGCTGCGAGGAGCAGAATCGAACCGAGACTGAGCCCGGTGAAGAGCTGTCCGATAACGGTTTCCACGTGACTATCCGTTCGTCGTCGGCGTGCGCCGCTTACTCCAGAGAGGGGCCGTACGCGACCCGTCCCACGTCGCGAGACGCGGGACGGGTCGTCGGCGGTGTCAGCTCAGGCCCTCGGCCCACGGGTACGACTTCAGGTAGGGGTCCGGCTCGATCGGCTGGCCCGAATCCCACACGGTGTAGATCAGTCCGTCGCCGCGGATCTCACCGATACGCGCGGTCTTGGTGATGTGGTTGTTCTCGCCGTCGATCGTGACGAGTCCCTCCGGGGCGTCGAAAGTGACTCCGCCCGCAGCCTTCTGGACGTCCGCGACCGCGAAGGACTGGGCCTTCTCGACGGTGTTCTTCCACAGGTACACCGAGACATAGGCGGCCTCCATCGGATCGGAGGTCGGCTTGTTGGCGCCGTAGGCGGCCTTGTAGTCACGGACGAACGAGGTGTTCGCCGGGTTGTCGACGGTCTGGTAGTAGTCCCACGCGACCAGCTGGCCCTCGATGTTGTCCACACCGATGCCGCCGACTTCCTCTTCGGCGATGGAGACCGAGACGACGGGCATGGCCTGCGGGGTCAGTCCGACGTTCTTGTACTCGCGGAAGAACGCCACGTTGGAATCGCCGTTGAGAGTGTTGAACACGGCGTCGGCGTCGGCGGTACGGACCTTGTTGACGATGGTCGAGAAGTCCGTCGAGCCGAGCGGGGTGTAGTCCTCACCCTTGATCTCGATGCCGTTGGCCTCCGCGTATGCCTTGATGACCCGGTTGGCCGTCTGCGGGAACACGTAGTCGCTACCCACCAGGTAGAGCGACTTCACGCCCTTTTCCTTCAGGTATTCGAGCGCGGGCACGATCTGCTGATTCGTGGTCGCACCGGTGTAGAAGATGTTCGGAGACGATTCGAGTCCCTCGTACTGCACCGGGTAGTACAGCAGTGAGTTGTTGTCCTCGAAGACGGGCAGCATCGCCTTGCGGCTCGATGACGTCCAGCCGCCGAACACCGCTGCGACGCAGTCACTGGAGATCAGCTTCTCGGCCTTCTCCGCGAAGATCGTCGGCTCGGACGCGCCGTCCTCGCCGATGAGCTGAAGCTGCTTGCCCAGGACGCCGCCGTTGTCGTTGATCTGGTCGACGGCGAGTTTGATCGAGTCGCGAACGGTGACCTCGGAGATCGCCATCGTTCCCGACAAGGAGTTCAGCGACCCCACCTTGATGGTGCTACCGGAGGTGTCGACGCACGATTCGGCACTCGACGCCGATTCATCGCTGGCCGAGCTGCCACACGCGCTGAGGACCAGCGCCACTGCGGACAGGGCCGCGGGGACGAGAATGCCGTACCGCCGCCGGCGTGAGCGGGTGGTGGCGGGCGGCGGGGTGTCCGTCGGCGAAGAGCCGGACGGCAACGGAACAGACGGCATCGGCGAAGCCTTTCTCACTACGTCTCAGGTCCACTCAGGTGGGGGCACGACGAACACGCGGCATGTCACCGCATGACCCCCGATGAGATACGCGCCGCAAGAAGCTTGCGATCTGGCGTATGGGGGGTAAACGTATTTTGACTTTGTTACGCCGGCGTGACGTGAGATGAAATCGGTGTTTCCGCTTCCGGATGCGTCACCGCGGCCGGGGGTCGCCGAATTCTGTTGCCTTCATTGATGATTCAGAGAGGTCCGGTTTGACACGACGGCCCGCAGGCGCTAGTGGGCGAAGGATGCCTCGATCTCGGCGCGGGTACGCTCGGGGTCAGATCCGAGCTCATATCGGGGAAGGGTGTGCGGGACGGTGGTTCCCGGCGCCACACGGTGGCACGCGGCCGCGAACTCGGGAGCCTCTCCCATCGTCAGATGCGCGGAGTTGATGATGCTCCACACCGCGCTCCGCCGGGCGCGTCGCTCGATCGGATTGGGCGCCCGGTACATGATCAGCTCCCTGGCCCAGCGAGGCATCGTGTCCCGGATCGCCCAGTCCACGGCACCCTGGGCGGGGTTGCGCACGTTCAACCCGGTCGCCATCGCATTGCCATGTGTCAGTGCGAGTTTCGGCAGGTACTCCGCAAGACAGGCAAGGGTGTCGGCCTTGGTCGTGGGCAGGTCGGTACCACCGAGCGCATGACCGACCCGTACGAATTCCCGGTAATAGCAGTCGAGCTGGTCGCCACGCAGCGGCTTCGGGTGATAGATCTCGTGCGCGGTCGCGATACCCCAGACGACCGTCGCGTAGTTCCATCGCAACCAGGCCGGATCGTCGGCGTCGTAGGTCGCACCGTCGGGCCGGACGCCCTTGATGGTGTGGTGCATCGCGCGCACCGTCCGGGCCAATCGCTCCGCCGACTCCGTCGAGCCGTATGCCGTCCCCATGAAGAAAGCCAGCGAGTGCCCGAGCCTGGTCATGGCTCCGTCGGGGTCGATGGACAGGGTCGGGGTACCGTCCTCGCGCCGCCGGACCAGTCGCGAGTGCTGCACGCCCATCCAGAAGATGCTCGGGTCCAGACGCTCGAGGTACGACGCGCACTGCAGGCCGAAGATCAGCGCGGGCGTGTGCGAGTGGACGTACCAGGTCGCGCTGTCCGGGCCGAACCAGCCCGGGTCCCCCGCGGGATTCTCGAATTCCATCCCGCGGAAGAACTTCGCACGCACGTGGGCGTCGAACTTGCCGTTGAGCCAGGAACCGACGAACTCGTGCGGGAGCGGAACGGGTACCCAGTCGGTGGACGGCAACCGGAGAGGAGCCATGGACACAGTCATCGGAGACCTTCCGCTCGGGGCGACCTTTGGAGACGGTCGTATCCAGACTAACTCTTTGGCTACGGGTGTGACCAGATCTGGCCCGGCCGGGTCGCCGCCGACTATGGTGAGACGATGTCCCTACCGACCCGCTGGGCTGGCGTGCCGCTCGCGGACCGGCGCGCAGAGCGTAGGTCCGACCTGATCGCGGCCGCCTTCGACATCTTCGGGGGCGGCGGCGGCGAGTCCGAACTGTCGGTCCGCTCGGTGTGTCGCCACTGCGGCTTCAATACCCGGTACTTCTATGAGAGCTTCACCGGCACCGACGAGCTGCTGGGCGCCGTGTACGACGCCACCGCCGCGGAACTCGGCACGGTGGTCGCCGCGGCGATGGGCGAGGCGGATCCCTCGGTCCGGTCGCGCACGCGCGCGGGAATCCGTGCGGTGCTGGGCCATGCCTCCTCGGATCCGCGTCGCGGCCGCGTGTTGTTCACCGCCGGAGTCACCAATCCTGTTCTTGCCCAACGGCGTGCCGTCACCCAGGCGATGCTCCGCGACATGGCGTTCGCCGAGGCCGACGCCCGGGACGCCGACCCGCTCACCAGTCGGGTCCGAGCCGCGATCTTCACCGGCGCGATGGCCGAACTGGTGCAGCAGTTCTTGGCGGGCAGCCTGGGCGACGATCTGGACCGCGTCGTCGACGAGGCGATGGCGACCCTGCTCCCCACCCGGATTCCGTAGCGACAATGCGCGCCAAAAGCGCACTCACGCTACGTAATCGCGGGTTCTAGGCGTTTCATGAGACCGCGGTCGAGGGCGCGGATCATGATGAGGCACCCGAGACCCGACAGGACCAGCCCGCTCGCGAAGATCGCCGGGAACCCGAACAGGTCACCGATGATCCCCGCGGCGAACCCGGCAGCGCCTTGTACGCCGACCACGGCGCAGGCGAACAGGGTGTAGTCGCTGCCCTCGTAGCCCTTCTGGCACGCGTCCATCATCAGTGTGAAGACCGCGACAGTCGCCGCCCCACCCAGGATGTGCTCGGCGAGACTGGCGGTGACCACGAGCCAGAAACCGCCGACCCCCATCGACGCCACCAGATACAGACCGAGACTGAGCGTCTGGGTGACACCGCCGACGAGCAGCGCGTGCCGCCGGCCGTAGGTGTAGGCGAGCCACCCGCCGAGGGCTGCCCCGCCGAGGGCCCCGGCCGACGACAGCGCACCTTCGACGAGTGCGATCTGTCCCAGCGTGAGTCCGATGTCGGACATGAACGGGCCGACCAGCGCTGACGCCATCGAGTTGCCGAATTTGAACGCGCCGACGACGAGGATGAAACCGATCACGCCCGGGCGTCGGAGCCGCGACCACCACCCCGTCAGCAACAAACGCGGCGACACCGGAGTCGGTGACGCCGACGGTCCATCGCCGGCTCGCGGCCCGGGTTCACGGGCGAGAAACCACACCCCGACGGTGACCGCGAACAGCAGCACCGACATCACCACGAAGAGGGCACGCCACCCGGCGAGTGAGAACAGCCAGAGCAGGCCGCCGCCCCCGGTGATCATGCCGATCCGGTAGGCGCCCACCTGGATTCCGTTGCCCAGACCACGCTGACGCGGCTCGAGCATCGACACGGCGAGGCCGTCGGTCGCGATGTCCTGCGTCGCCGAGAGCAGGTTGATGACCGCGATGCCCACCAGCAACCACACCAGGGTCCCGGACAGGTCGAGGCACGCTAGCACCAGCGCGACCACTGCCGACGACAACTGCAGGGTCAGCAGCCATCTGCGCCGGGTTCCGTAGGCGTCGACGTAGGGCGCCCACAGGAACTTCAGGCCCCAGGGCGCGAACAGCAGTCCGTAGACGCTGATCTGGGTGAGCGAGTAACCCTCCTCGCGGAGGATGACGGGTATCGCCTGGCTGAAGAAGCCATAGGGCAGACCCTGTGCGAAGTAGAGGACTGTGAGCAACACGAGGGTGCCGACAGCGAGCCGACCGGAGCGCGGGGTCGACATGGACCGCGGACTCGACATGGGTGACATCATGCCCCACGCGGCGTCGGCGGGTCGGCGCAGACGTGTTCATGTGCGGGCGGCCGGCTAGGAGACTGCTGAATAATC